>CAZJZF010000293.1:0-4053 GCA_964550385.1 uncultured Lentimicrobiaceae bacterium
ATTATGTGTGGGGGAAAAACAGCGATCGCATATACTTCATCAGCGGTATAGAAGCCACCTATCAGGTATATGCTGTATCAATCACCTCAGGGGAAATTGTGCAGCTAACCACAGGGCTCCACGACTACACCGACCTGGTTTTTGCAGGCGACCTTCTGGTGGGCAGCAGAATGGATCACGCAACCCCCCCGGAGCTCTACACCATTGCCGCCAACGGCACCCAGAAACAGCTTACCACTACCAACAAACACATCCTCGACCATATCAAACCAGCACAAACGGTAGCACGCTGGATTAAAACTACCGACGGAAAAATGATGCACACCTGGGTCATCCTGCCGCCCTATTTTGATTCCACCAAAACCTATCCTGCTCTGTTGTACTGCCAGGGTGGTCCGCAAAGCGCAGTAAGCCAGTTCTTCTCCTTCCGCTGGAATTTTCAGATCATGGCTGCCCACGGGTATGTGGTGGTAGCGCCAAACCGGAGAGGACTTCCCACCTTCGGGCAGGAGTGGAACGACCAGATCAGTGGCGACTACGGTGGCCAAAATATGCAGGACTACCTGTCGGCTATTGATGAAGTGGCAAAGGAATCCTGGGTTGACCGGAAGAGGCTGGGCGCTGTGGGTGCAAGCTACGGCGGATTTTCGGTGTACTGGCTCGCCGGAAACCATAACAATCGGTTCAAAGCTTTCATTGCCCACAACGGCATGTTCAACCTCGAAAGCATGTATGGCGCCACCGAGGAGTATTTCTTCGTAAACTACGACCTGAAGGGACCTTATTGGGATCCGGCCGCAAGTAAAAGCTATGATGCCTCCCCGCACCGCTTCGTGAAAAACTGGAATACCCCCATTATGATTGTTGCAGGTGGTTACGACTTCCGTATCCCTTATACCCAGGGCATGGAGGCTTTCAATGCAGCTCAGCTCCTCGGGGTTCCTTCCAAATTGCTGTTCTTTCCCGAAGAGACCCATTTTGTGATGAAACCCCAAAACAGCATCCTGTGGCAAAGGGAGTTTTTTGGGTGGCTGGATAAATACCTAAAGAATTAATTAGAAATTAGAAATTAGAAATTAGAAGTTATCAGTATTACACAGGTTAACTCTTCAATATTAACATTGAACCTTAAACTTTGAACATTGAATTCCAACAATCAATTGAAATAGAACATTCTATGAATCGAAAACATATTATTTCTGCAGGTTTTGTGTTGGCAGTAGTTCTGCTGATTGCCGGAACATTCTCTTTTGTGGGTTGTAAAGAAGAGCCTGCCCCCATTGTGGATTCTCTTACCTGCAAACTGGATGGTATTGCCTGGAAGGCCACCAAATCGCTTACTGCAGAGAAGGATCAGGATCTTTTGATTATCAATGGTGTAAATGCTGCCAGCGACACGCTTCGCATTCTTCTGAAAGACCAGCAAGCCGGAACCTGGCCCATCAAGAATATCCAGAATATATGCATTCTGAAGAAGAATGGAGCCACGTATGTCCCTCTCAATTCCGCGGATGCAGCTCTTACCATCACCTCGCACGACACCGCCGGAAAGCTCATTGCAGGCAGTTTTTACTACACCGCAGATGATGGAGCAGGAAACTGGGTTGTGGTTACCGGCGGAAGTTTTCGATGTACCTACCAGTGACCTTGCAGTTAAAGGCCTACTTTGTCCGGTAAACGGAAAAGAGGGATTATGGATGCCATTCTTTTGGCATGACTTCCAGCCTTATACTGTTTCATTGGACACCCACCCTTTTCAAAGGTAAGTTTGTGCTGTGGGCTGCCTATTTTTGGTATGAAAACCAAAATACCAACGCCATGAAAAAGCTCATCTTTCTTTTATTGCTGATGCTTGCAGTAACAACACTTCTTAGTGCCCAGGGAAGCATAAAGGGCAATGTAAAAACCATCATGCACTCCGGCCAGAAGGACACCATTGTGGCCATCCAGGGAATTGAGGTGTATGTTATGTCAGGATCCACCAAGGTGGTGGCTACCACCAATCTGCATGGTGATTTTACCCTGAAACCCCTGGATCCCGGTAGCTATAATGTGGTAATCAACAGCGTGTTGATTGATACCTTTATTTATGCAGATGTCAGGGTTTCAGGTTCAGAAATGGCTTTTGTAAAGGATGTTACCATTCCTTATGGCAGGCAATTCAAAAAGCCCCTTATCATTTACGGAGATCCTCCGCTGAAAAACGGGAATCCAACGAAAGCTGAAACAAAAAGAGAAGAGATCCAGAAGATGCCGGATCCCGGCAACCTCAATAACCTGATTGGCCTGATGGGAGGTGCTGTGTATGTGAGTGAAGATGGAAAACAGATATCATTCAAAGGATCCAGACTGGGGGATGTTTTGTACATTGTTGACGATGTAAGGATGCGGGGCAGTGATATCTCTATTCCCAACGGCGCCATCTCGAGTGTGAGCTCCTGGAATGGCGGGGCACCGGCACGTTATGGCGATTTCACAGGCGGGGTGGTGATCGTTGAAACCATGGGCTATTTCGATTGGGAAAATCAGCAGATCGTACGGGAACTGATCGCAAAGCAGGAGAAAGAAAAAGCAAAAGAACGTGAAGCTTTTAAAGAATCCATGGAACAAAAAGAATAAAACCCCTGCATCACCTGATGTATAAAACAGAGAATACCACTTTCAGAAAAATCAGAAGTCCTTCTCAACCTTACAAACTTTATAAACTTTACAAACTTTACAAACTTTACAAACTTTACAAACTTTACAAACTTTACAAACTCCATGAAACCCCTCCTCCCTGTCCTGTTTGCCGTTGCCATGGCCTCCTCTGTGGCAGCCCAGCATTCCCTTACCCTCGTGGTGAGCGACAGGGAAAGTGGGGGGCAGATCGTTGGAGTGCATATAAGGTCATCTGATGGGATGGTCCTGTCAACCACAAACCACCAGGGGGTAGCCCGGTTTCCCGTGGCTAAGGGTCTTAAGGAAGTAACCCTTACCCATATCGGCTTTAATGATACAACCCTTCAGATCCATTCAACGCAGCAAAGGATTGATGTGCTTATGTCACCAAGAATGAACCAGTTGAAACCGGTTTCTGTAACGGCTCTTCCTACTCCTTTGCTGGCCGACAAACCCTGGTATGTTACCTCCTATGTGCATTGCCGGGCAGGTCTGCTGCTCTTTGCTGCACCCCGCAGGATGCTTTCTCAGAGATCATTAAGTTTGGTGAATGAGAAAGGGGATGTGATGGCAACCCTTCCCTGGAGTCACGAAGGAACCCTGATGCTCGACGCCGCAGGGGATGTCTGGTTCATCGGCAGGAAAACCGCCATGCTGCTCGATGTTTCCCCCAAAAGCATTGCAGCCACAGACCTGAATATTCCCATTGCCGAGTTCGATGCCGGCATTGCAAGAATTGAACTGAAGCACGGCGACAGATACTTCTTCAGGCATCTGACCTTCGACAACCAGAAAGCCGATTTCTACGTATACGATCACCGCGCGAAAATTTGCGATGCCTTCTGCACCATCGCCGACGAAAAGGGCATGAAGCTGAGAGAAACCCGTGATATCTTCGAAACAAACGAATTCGAAAGGCGCTTTGGAGAAATGTGCTTCTTCAGGCCGGTGCTGGCGCACCTTCTGGTAAAAGACAGCAACCTGTTGCTCGTTGATTATTCAGGTGGAGAAATCCTTTATTTCGACTCTTCTTTAACCCTATCGGCAAAAGTTCCCATCGCTTATCATCAGGATAAAAGCTTTGAACGAACCTTTATTTATGACAAAGTTCTGCAGAAATACTATGCCCTTTTTGAAAAGAACGGGGTGTTGGCAATGCGGGAAGTGGACCTCGCAACCGGCCAGCCTGGCATCGAAATTACACTGCCCGATTTCCCGTTTACAGAAGAGATAACCGTGCATAACGGCAACCTTTGGTTTTTGTACTGCGATACCAATGAGCAGAGTTACAAGAGGATATACAAATTACCCTTGGTCAATTAGAAATTAGTAATTATCAATTACTACTGATGCGTTAAATTTCAAAGTTAAATAAATCATATTGTTCTTTGA
>CAZJZF010000294.1:0-4042 GCA_964550385.1 uncultured Lentimicrobiaceae bacterium
ATTACCAAGTTCAATAACAGCACTACGTGTCCATTTTGATTTGTCGCTGGTGAACACAAATTGTATACTGTTTATTTTATGCAATTTATAGAATGGGCTTGCCTGAACGGTATAATACTGTAATCCGATATATGGATGATCATTGTAACGGCAGACCAAACGGAAAGGAGACCAGGTTCCATCGATAATTTTTTCATAATTCTCATTTGGATCAAGGGCATCTTCGGGAACTCCACCCACGCTCACCTCGTAATCAGAATTTTTGGTTTCGGCAGCATCGGCACGATTTCCTGAGCGTATCCAGTTTAATTCTTCTCTCGAGTCGACATCAGGTACACCTGTCAGCCAGCGTTTTGAGCTATCGGCGAAGGTGAGAGTGGCATCAATAAAACCATTCTCAATGCCTGTTGGATCTCCGGGTAGTTTTGCCTGACCGATGGTAACAGCTATTCCTTTTTCAAGGATAAGCTGCTCGTTAACCACATCAATCGTTCTGTCAGAGAAAGTTGTGTCGTTATTTGTCTGGTCGATAAGAATCCAGCGTGCGGTGTCAAGTGAGCCGGCGCTTAGAAACTTCAGAATATAGTTGGCTTTCTTGACATTTAAGGGGTCAATAACTTTAATGTCAATAGGGCCATAACCATTTTCGTATTCCGGTGTAAGGTATTTGTGGTCGGGGGAAGTGATGATTTTATTAATCGAGGCTTTAGTCATTATCAGCTTATTACCTCCATTACCCTGACCTTCAATACGTGTGATTTTAACACCTGATCCGTATTGTGACTGCATCTGAGTTCCGTTAGCTTCTGGTGCAGGGTTGTGCGGTATGGCAGTAACCGGACTAATTGCAGTACCGATTGCAGTCTTACGACCGGCAAGGTAGGGTTGTTTTTGTCCGTAAAGACCGTTAAGCATTCCCGGGTCCTGACTGTAAGTGAGGAAGTTATTGTAGGCGTATGCTATCGCCATGTAGTAGTATTTCTTATGGTTAACAAGCCTTCTGTCGCCGGTTGCAAATTTGTCTTCAGTAATTTTGAAGCTGTGGCGAATACCTTCATCTGTGCCTGCTACTTCTTCAACAGGAACATTGCCGCCAACCTGATCGCTGAAATAGTAGTTTACGATTTGTCCAACATCATTTTTTACGTCAGTTTGAACAACCAGTCGGGCTTTATCAGGATCTTTAAGGTCAGCAACACTAACTGAAGCATCACTGAGCTGATAAATTTTATATCCTTCAAAACGGTACAAACTATCATATCTGTTTGCGCCACTTAATGAATCGGGAGAAATGATACTGGGATCATGTTCTTTATATAATTCACCGGCGTTATTTGAAATTCTACGATTTGTGATATACAGTATGAGTTCACGATCGAGTTCCTGAATAACAAGATCCGGTGCATCCGGTCCATCAACGACCTTAAAGCAGTTGTCGAAAAGGCGCTGACATTTATCATCGACAAGGCGGAGTTGTTGCACTGAGGCAAAAGGACCCCCTGTAGCTGCGCGCGCCCACGGAATACCAACAGTGATATAGTTTACAGCACCGGGTTCGAGGGTGAATGGTCCGGCTGATTGCATGAATCGCCTGTCGTACGGAACGTTATTGGCTGTTTCTTCAGTCCATTTTTTGGGACCGTTTGGAGGAGTACCGCCGGTGCCCCAGTTACAGGGGTCTGTTTCATCAGGAAACATAAAATCAGCAGCAGGGCCGTAAGCAGGCGGTGAGGAGTTTGGGTGTGCATTTCCACCGTATTGCATATGAATTCCATCTTTCCAGATTCCGCGAAGCAAGCGGTAGTATTCAATGGCAACATCCGGGTCCTGCATAGCCCAGTAACCACCTCCACCGGTGTTGTTATGATAAACAAAGCGACGCATACCGAAACGTTCATTATCAATAATGGTGTCACCAAAGTTTACACCATTAATGCTTACGTCACATATCTGAACCCCATTTGCGTCAAATTTAGGATTGTCAATACCATCAGGATCCATATAGGGGCCTTGGAAAAAGTCAACTCCAATAGCAGGGGGCTGAGCGCCGTAATGGCTGAATAATCCGGTTCCATCAACGGCTTTACCATTATAACAATACCCCAGTCCACGAACAACATCACAACCAACATAGTCGTCCTGTGCGTATCCGAGATCTGTATCAACCCACTGGCTGAAATAAGTTTCAGTAAGACGATAAGTGGAACGGTTAATAATTTCGTAGCTGTAGAAAGTCATGTTGTTGATTTCGTCATTGGTAGCGAAAGCGAAAGCCTGAGCGCGTATTTCAAGGCCAATCGGTTCTCCCTGAGTTTCAGTATGAGCGTTTCCCTTATCGTTGAATACCCACCATAAGGTCTCGTCACCTTTTAGCACCTGGTCTGCCAGAATACCACCATTTGAAGTTCCCAATACAGTTTCCATGGTTGGCATATTAGCTTTACAAAGAGAGTTGGTAATATCATAATAAGGATAGTCACCTGCATAAGGGTCATATTGACCATCTCCATCGTAATCAAAGAAAGGGGCAAGGTAATAGCTCTGTTTCTTGCTTACATCACCATGTGCCGGCCAGTCGAGTATGCTTTTTGGGATTACATAATTTGGATCGGGATAGAGAAGGTTGGCAATAAATTCATTGACATCAGAGCGTTTCATTGGGAAATGCTTATCATAATCAGAACAGGTTGTGGCATCAATAGCAGCAGTACCATCAGTGGTAAGTGGACCTGTCCAGAAGTCGTTCCCTACCTGACGGTAACGAAGGGCAGCAAGCTTAAGCTGTCCGTTAACATCAACACCTCCAATCCACAAGGATGCAGAGAACATTGAATGCTTCTGCGATTTTTTGGGAATCTCATAAAGAGGGTTTCCCTGCAAATCCCACCACATATCACCACCGGTATTGATTCTTGCCCTGACGTTATTGATTTGCAGGTCGGTAGAAGTGGTGGCAGGCACACAACCGGCTGTTGTACGTTTGATTGACGGCTGGGGCTTTGCTGAAGGTTGTTTAACCCATTCGGCATGTACACTGTTTAAAAGGAATGCCATGAGAATGGAAGTCAGCGAAATGCGCAATATATTTTTCATGTCGTTGATATTTTTCATTGTTATGCCGGATTAAAAGTTTACTACTACTCCCAAACGAATTCTCCGGGGTAGACTATAGTTATATGGGTTGTTCACTCTGAGGGTGTAAAGGTCGCGGAACGACTGTGAGTCATTCTGTGATTCAATCTGATTTTGGAATTCCGCTGCAGTAAGGAATCCGTCGTCATCAGCATTGCCGGTGTAACGGTAAACCGCCATAACATTTTTCGAATTCAATACATTTAATATCTGAAGATACACATTCACATCCAGTGAGCGTCTTTTTTTACCTTCAACTTCTTTACCATAGTTAAAGCTCATGTCGCGGTCGATACGGGCATCCATACGGAACTGCCATGGCAGGCGGCTACCATTAATAGACCCTTGAAGCAGGCTGTTTCCACCTCCCAGAATGGCAGAGGTTGGGTTAGATTGACGACTGTAAGGAGTTCCTGAACCACCGGTAAAGGTAACATTGAATCCTGTGTTCTCGAGAAGGGCAATAGTTTTAACTTTTTCAGTTCCTTTAATCTGACGGGTGATAACGGGTCCATTATACTTCTTCCCTTCTGCATATCTGAAGTCAACAATAAGTGAAATGCTATGACGGCGGTCAATGCTTAAAGGATTGGTAGTCCGAAGATTTGGCTGGCCGGTGCGCACGAGGTTTATACCATCGGTGGCAGAGGAGCCGGTACCATCGGCAAACTGCATGGTATAGCTGGCTTTAATCCAGGCATTGCTGATACGACGCAGGTCATAATCAATGGTCATTCCTTTAACGGTTCCAAAGTCGAGATTGCTGTATGAGATATAGGAAACAGGGTAAGCGCCTGAGAAACGGTAAACCTGAACCAGATTACGAATTTCACGATAGTAGGCGGAGAACTTCAGTGATGAGAAAGCATTGAGTTTTTGTTGAAATCCTAATTCATAATCAACTGTTCTT
>CAZJZF010000295.1:0-4015 GCA_964550385.1 uncultured Lentimicrobiaceae bacterium
CTGAAAAATCTCCCTGGCAGCCAAAACAGCATCGTCTGATGATAACGCCAGCCTACCGACAGGGATATTAACACCAAACGCTGACAACAACAACTTAGCCTGATACTCGTGCAGATTCATAAAATAAAGTTTTTCCGTAGCGAATATAACCAATAATGCCGACAGGATGTTCAAAATTATTGTGATACTTTCAAATAATTACAACAAAAAAAGGGCTCTTTGCAGAGCCCTTAAACGCGTTATAGTTTGTTGCTTTCCCGGTTAGGGGTACCTTCGGGATTAGTAACCACCGCCCTGGTAGCCGCCACGGTTTCCACCGCCACGGTTGAATCCACCACCACCACTGCGATTACCACCACCTCCACCGAAGTTGCCACCGGTTCTCCGGGGGGCGTCCCTTCTGTCTTCGCTTTCATTCACTACAATAGTGCGTCCGTCAACTTCGGCACCATTGAGTTCAGAAATAGCTTTGCGAGCCTCATCGTCCACAGGCATCTCAACAAAACCAAAACCTTTGCTTCTTCCAGAAAATTTGTCGGTGATAATTTTCACTGATGAAACTTCACCATACTCTTCGAAAAAGCCGCGTAATTCGTCTTCTTTCAAACTGAAAGGAAGACTTCCACAAAAAATGTTCATAAAATCGATAAATTAATTAAAAATATGCGCAAAGGTACTGCAATTTTCATCACTTCAACACTTTCCGAAAAAAAAATACCATTGATGGATATATTTTCAATAAAGTAACTCTGCCGACCTGTTGCGAGTGCTTTCACATCATGGGGTTTTCATGGTTTTTGTACTTTTACCCGCTGATGATACCTGTTTTACACCACACTAACCTCTAATTGGATGATCTTGTTCCGGAATACAATCATGTGGCTGATAAATCCCCTTAATACTTTATCGGTATTGATTATAATACTCACCTGCTCCATCTCGGCCATGGGTCAGAACCCTGTGGTCAAAGAGGTAAAAGCGCACAGAATTCCGGAAGGAACAAAAATTTTGCTGGATGGAATGCCGGATGAAGCCATCTGGGGTTCAGCCATCCCGGCCACCGGTTTTGTGGTGTATGAACCCGGTTTTGGCACGGTAGCAAAGCAACAGACACAGGCCTCCTTCCTTTATAATGATTATGGTTTGTATGCTGGATTGATGATGTTTGATACAGCTCCTGACAGCATATTCACAGACCTGAGTGTTCGGGATGACGAAGGCAATACAGACTGGATTGCCCTTCTGCTATCCCCGGCTAACGATGGCCAGAATGGATACATCTTTGAAGTTACCGCAGCAGGGGTTCAACTCGACTCGAAGATTATCATGGATGGAGAAGCTGATGACCTCTCGTGGGATGCAGTTTGGTACAGCAAAACTATGATAAATGATAGCGGCTGGTCGGCGGAAATCCTGATCCCCTGGTCGGCCATCCGGTTTCCAAACAATGCTGAACAAACCTGGGATCTTAACCTGATGCGTGAAGTGCGCAGATACCGCGAACAATCCACCTGGAGCCCGGTAGATCGCACCAGGCATGGATTCCTTACCCAGAGCGGAAAGCTCACCGACTTAAAAGATCTGCATACCCCTGTGAGGCTTTCTTTGATGCCCTATGGTTCAGCATACCTGCAAAAGCTTACCAATTCAAATGAACCGTCGTATACTTTTAATGCCGGGCTGGACCTGAAATACGGTGTTCTGAACAACTACACGCTGGACATGACCCTGGTACCCGATTTCGGACAGGTACGATCCGATGATGAGATCTATAATTTTTCTCCTCACGAGGTGAAATACAATGATAACAGACCCTTTTTTACCGAGGGGACAGAACTTTTCACCAAAGCGGGCATCTTTTATTCGAGAAGAATCGGCAAACAACCGTCAGGCTACTACCAGGTTTACAACGAACTGGAAACCGGCGACTCCATTCTCAGCAATCCTCAGGAGACTCAGTTGATAAACGCTACCAAATTTTCGGGAAGAGGAAGCAATGGCTTTGCCGTAGGAGTTTTTAACGCCATGACCCGGGAGGCCAGGGCACACATCCTTGACGCTTCAGGAACAGAAGAGTATTTTGTTACACAGCCTTTTACCAATTACAACATGGTGGCGCTGGACCAATCGTTGCCGTACAATTCCTACATCCATTTCGCCAATACCAACCTGTCCCAAAAAAATTATAATGCCAATGTGGCTGCTACTGCCTTTCAGTTCAAAAACCGGAAACAGAAACACGCCTTTTCCGGCGACGGTTCATGGAGTCGGCAGAACCCGATTGAGAGCAACCGGGAAGAAGGGTATCGGTATGGCTTTTCTTTAAGCAGGATCAGTGGGAATATCCGTTGGAACGTCAACCATTCTGTTGTCAGCCGGGATTATAACCCCAACGACATGGGGTATCTGACCACCACCAATGTGGCTTCAATCAGTGGCTCTGTGGGGTATTACCAGTTTCAGCCCAGACGAAAAATGCTCAACCACCATGTTGTTCTGTTCAGTTCTTACAATATGCTGCACCAGGACTACCGATTTACGTATGCCCAGATTAACCTCAGAGCCAATACTACCTACAAAAACCGCCTGTCGCTGGGAGGCTCCTTTGAAATTGTACCCACTCACATGCAGGATTACTACGAGGCAAGGATTCCGGGAAGGGTATTCGTTCAACCGGGATACCTTTATTTCGGCACCTGGCTTTCGCCTGACTACCGGAAGAAATTTCTGGTGGATCTGAATGTTTCGGGCTGGAAGAACAACGACACCCTCCAGAAAGGGTATTCTGTATCGGTTTCGCCCAGATTGCGGCTTTCCAACCGTTCGATTGTGGTTGCCGGCATCAGCCTGAATCAGGAATTGCCATCGGTTGGATATACCGATAATGCCGTATTTGCTGACAGCAACATCGTGTTGTTCGGAGCCCGGAATATCAATACCCTTACTAATACCCTTTCAGCCAATTATATCGTAAGCCCCCTGAGCTCATTCTCCCTGAGAATACGCCATTATTGGGTTACAACCCACTACCTCAGATACTATGCCCTTGCGGAGAGCGGCCATCTTGTACCTACCGGATTTACAGGCAATTACAATTTTACTTTGAATATTTTCAATATCGACCTGGGATATGCCTGGAATTTTGCACCCGGCAGCTATCTGAATGTGATGTACAAGCATGCCCTGTTCCGGAACGAAGCTTACAAGGTACAAACCCATTACCTGCGAAACTGGCGGGATATGCTGGATTCACCCGCCAACAACAGCATTTCAGTAAAGTTGATCTATTATATTGATTACGAAACCATCAGGCGTAGCCTAAAATCCACAGAACTATGATACAAACCCGTAGTATAAAGAAATCGTATGGTCCACTTCAGGTTTTAAAAGGGATTGATCTTGAGGTTTCCAAAGGGGAAATCGTATCGATCGTTGGGGCGTCGGGTGCAGGAAAAACCACTCTTCTGCAGATTATCGGGACCCTCGACCGTCCTGATTCGGGAACTGTAATACTAAACGGCACACAGGTAAGTGCACTGCGCGACAAGGAGCTGGCCAGATTCCGGAACAGGGAAATTGGATTTATTTTTCAGTTTCATCATCTGCTGCCAGAGTTTTCAGCTCTTGAAAATGTGTGTATGCCAGCTTACATTGCCAGGGTTTCCAAACGCAACGCGGAAAAGAAGGCCATGGAACTGCTGGAAGTGATGGGGGTTGCCAACCGAAGCCATCACAAACCTTCGGAACTCTCAGGAGGTGAAGCCCAGCGCATTGCTGTGGCAAGGGCACTGATAAACCAACCCTCGGTAATTCTGGCCGATGAACCATCGGGAAACCTTGATTCGCTGAACGCGCGTGAGCTTCACTCCCTCTTTTTCAGCCTTCGGGATCTATACAAACAAACCATTGTCATTGTCACTCATAATGAAGAACTGGCATCTCTGTCTGACAGAAAGCTTACCATGAAGGACGGAATGATACTATAAGCAAAAAGGCTGCACCCCTAAGGATACAG
>CAZJZF010000296.1:0-3979 GCA_964550385.1 uncultured Lentimicrobiaceae bacterium
TGACCATTAACAATTAACAATTGACCATTAACCATTTACAATTCAGCATCAAAAACAACCTCCTCCAGTCTGGCATACAATTCTTCTATGGTACCATTGTTCAACAATACCACATCGGCCATACCGATGCATTTGTGGAGGTTCTGATGATTGGGGTCTGCAGAGTGCATTTCACGGGCTTCATTTTGCAGAAAGGTTTCAAAATCGATCTGATCGGTTTCCGATCCTCTCAGGAAGATTCTCTCGTACCGGATTTTTGGGTCGGCATCTACAGCCAGTAAAACAAATTGGTCGAGTTTCCGAAGTGCTTCCACCTCTCCCGGAGTTCTGATGCTTTCTATCACACAGTCTTTGCCACTTTCCACTGCCTCTTTGTACAATTCCTCGATGATGAACGCCGGGTTGTATCGGGCGCGGAGTTCGTTGGCAACGGCAACCATGCTGTCGCGGTTCACCTGCATTCCCCTGTGCTCAATCTCACGGGTAAGGTAACCCCTTACCGAGAAATGGGCAAACCCTTTAACCTCCATCAGATATTCAACAATAGTCCCTTTACCGGCTCCGATGGTTCCTGTAATCCCAATCACTTTCATATCAGTACCTGTTGTGGATTTTTAATGCCTCGATCCAATCCTGGTCGTTGTTGCCATTTCCGGCAGCCTGGTTAATGGAGGCAAGCAACTCACCGGGGGAAGCTTCAACCAGGAGGTGTTCACGGTGCTCCTGACGCAGAAACCTTTCCTTTACAAAAAGATCAAGTTGTTGTACCAGAAGATTATAGAATCCATTTGTATTGAGGAGGCCACAGGGCTTATCCGATATTCCCAGTTGAAACTGTGTGAGCATTTCAAAGATTTCATCCATGGTTCCATAGCCTCCCGGCAGTGCGATAAAGGCATCCGAAAGATCGTAAATAAGGGCTTTTCTGGCATTCATCCCCTCTACTACATGCATCATCTTTACACCGCTGTGGGCGAGTTCCCTGCCGAGGAGTTGCTCTGGTATCACCCCCACTACAATGCCTCCCAGCCGCAACATTTCGTCTGCAATCACCCCCATGAGTCCGATATTGCCTCCGCCGTATACCATGGTAATACCTTCTTCCACGAGAAGTCGGCCCATCTGGCGGGCAGCTTCTGCATAGGTCTCACCTGCACCGGCAGAGGAACCGCAAAAGATTCCTATGGACTTGATTTTTTTTGATTCAGAGGGCTTCACCAGAGCAAAGATACGGGTTTTGACGATGGCACCTGTGCTTTTTGGTGTATTTTTGCCTCAATGAAGGAAGACACTACCATTACATTGTATCCCTTGAAGTTTAAACCGCTGTTCAGCGAGAAACCGTGGGGAGGAAACCGGATTCGCAATGAGTTTGGTTATACAGGTGCTCCTGACGCCAGCTGCGGCGAAGCCTGGCTGTTGTCGGCGGTACCCGGCAAATCAACCCTTGTTGACAACGGTCCGCTGAAAGGGAATACCCTCGAGGAGGTTTACGAAGTCTTCATGGAGGAGCTGGTGGGAGAAAAAGCCCACAAGGAATCGCCCCATCTCTTTCCGCTGCTGATAAAAATCATTGACGCCAACGAATGGCTTTCGATCCAGGTACATCCGGATGATGAACTGGCAAAAGAGCGCCACGGATCCGGAGGAAAAACGGAAATGTGGTATATTCTGGATGCCTTACCGGAGGCAAAACTGATCAGTGGCTTCAACCGCGATATCGACCGCAGCACTCTGGTTTTCCTGTCGGAAAACGGGTTGCTGCCCGACATTATGCATTACGAAGAGGTAAAGCGGGGGGATGTCTTTTTCACCCCGGCCGGCAGGGTGCATGCCATCGGGCCCGGAATTCTGCTTGCCGAAGTGCAGCAGACCTCTGATGTTACCTACAGAATTTTCGACTGGGGAAGGAAAGATGAGCACGGAAAACCGCGCGAAACCCATCTTCTGGAATCACTGGATGCCATTGATTATCATGCAACCGATAAAGCTGCCACCCTCTATACGAAAAACGAAGGGGGCACCTGCCCTCTGGTTCGAAACACCCATTTCAATGTAAATCTGGTGCTTTCAGAAATCCCGGTGAAGAAAGATTACGCCAGCCTCGATTCCTGCGTGGCGATTCTCTTCACTGCCGGAGAGGGGATGTTGCTCAGTGATGTGTTTGCAATACCCTTCCGAAAAGGCGAAGTGATCCTCCTGCCGGCAACTACTTCCAGGGTCGAGATTTTACCGGCAGAACCCTCGGAATGGATGGAGGTATATCTCTCCTGACCTTATCCTGTTTCCTCCGTATCAATCATTTTGCTATTTTTGCACCCCTGTTTGATGCCGGATTCAGAATTGATGCTGAAGCGGCAGCAGGCAGATAATACGTTTCCCTATTGAATGAACTGAAGATGCAAATTGAATTAAGCGAACAGGAAAACATACGACGTGAATCGCTGGCTGAACTGAGAAATCTGGGCATCGACCCTTATCCTCCCGATGAATATCCCGTGAATGTTACAGCGAAAGAGATTCTGGAAAAATATCCGGATGACAACACCCTGTTTCGGGAAATTTCAATGGCAGGAAGAATTATGAGCCGCCGCATCATGGGGGCTGCATCCTTTGCCGTGCTTCAGGATGCTACCGGAAGGATCCAGATCTATTTCAAACGTGATGATCTGTGCCCGGAGGAGGACAAAACTTTGTACAACATTGTTTTTAAGCGCCATATGGATATTGGAGACATCATTGGTGTAAAGGGATATGTCTTCATCACCCAGATGGGGGAAATTACCATCCATGCCACAGGGCTTACTCTTCTCAGCAAATCGCTGAAACCATTGCCCGTTGTAAAGGAAAAAGATGGGAAAACCTGGGATGCCTTCACCGACCCGGAACAAAGATACAGGCAGCGTTATCTGGACCTGATTGTGAACCCGCAGGTGAAGGATGTATTCGTAAAGAGATCCCTGTTGATGAACACCATGAGACGGTTCCTCTCCGACCGTGGATATCTGGAGGTGGAAACCCCTGTTCTGCAACCCCTGTATGGCGGAGCTGCAGCCCGCCCCTTTAAAACCCATCACAATGCACTGAATACCACCCTATACCTCAGGATAGCCAACGAACTCTATCTGAAAAGGCTTATCGTAGGAGGCTTCGATGGAGTGTTTGAGTTTGCCAAAGATTTCAGGAACGAGGGGATGGACCGGTTCCACAACCCGGAGTTCACCCAGATGGAATTGTATGTAGCCTACAAGGATTACGAATGGATGATGAACCTGGTGGAGGAGATGGTGGAAACCATTGCTGTTGCCCTTACAGGTTCCACCAGGGTGCAGGTTGGCGACAACACGATCGATTTCAAGCGCCCATGGCAGCGGTTTTCGATGGCAGAGGCAATCCTCCATTTCACCGGAACCGATATCTCCGGGATGGATGAAGATCAGTTGAGAAAGGCTGCAGCAGCCATGAATGTAGAAACAGACCCTTCGATGGGCAAAGGCAAAATCATCGATGAGATGTTTGGAGAACACTGCGAAGGAAAGCTGATTCAGCCCACATTTATCACCGACTATCCGGTTGAGATGTCGCCACTGGCAAAAAAGCATCGCACCCATGAGGGTCTGGTGGAGCGGTTCGAAGCCATTTGCAACGGGAAGGAGATTTGCAACGCCTTCAGTGAACTGAACGATCCTATTGACCAGCGGGAAAGGTTTGAGTCGCAGATGGAGCTTGGCCGCAGGGGCGATGACGAAGCCATGATGCTGGACGAGGATTTCCTGAGGGCGCTGGAATATGGCATGCCCCCCACTGCCGGACTGGGTATTGGCATCGACCGGCTCACCATGATTATGACCAATTCTCACAGCATCCAGGATGTACTGCTTTTCCCCCAGATGCGGCCCGAAAAAAGGGCAGCGGCAAGCAGTGACGAAGAAGTTGAATAACTGGCATATAATTTGACAACAACAACCGCGCATTATCC
>CAZJZF010000297.1:0-3958 GCA_964550385.1 uncultured Lentimicrobiaceae bacterium
ACATCCGGCAGGCATACGACAGTCTGAGTGCTGATGTTACAAGCAGCGCCCAGGTGATTACACGTACGTCAATCGGTGGATGGAGCAACAGGGCTGTTACCTCCATTGCCGTGAATCCATTAGATCCCAATAACATTGTAGTTACCTTAGGGAACTATGGGAACACGCAATTCGTATATCGCTCTACCGATGCATTGGCAGCCACTCCTACCTTTACCTCCAAACAGGGAACCGCCGCTGCCACAAAACTGCCTGCATTCCCGGTTTATGCTTCTGTTATTCCACTCTATAACCCGAAAATGCTCATCGTTGGAACGGAATACGGAACCTTTATCTGCGAAGATATAACTCTGGCGCAGCCGGTGTGGGCTGAAGCCAATACCGGTATGGACCGCGTGCCTACCCTGATGCTGCACCAGCAAACCACAACCCTTCCGTATACCTGGTACCTCCTGGTGGATGGAAATGAATCCGTTCTGCTGGAATACCCGCAGACCACCAACTTCGGTGGAATTTATGCCGGAACGCATGGGCGTGGTGCCTTCAGGAACCTGAGTTTCGTTGGGATTGAAAAACCAACAGTAGATGTGCCTTCTGCATTCAGATCAAATCTGCTGGTATATCCCAACCCTGTGGTTGCAAATGCGACCGCTATCATCAACCTCACCAAATCAGGCAGTGCCACGGTGAAGGTGTATGACCTTACCGGAAGAATTGTAATGTCGTTTAATCAGTATCTCGAAAACGGACGCAATGAGATCGCTCTGGATATGGCCGGTTTAAAAACCGGAAATTACATGATTCAGGTAACTGTGAACGGAGAAAGTAAAACGGCAAAGGTGATCCGCAAATAGTATTAGGTTTTAAAAGAATGTTTCAGGAGGCTGGCATCATGCCGGCCTCTTTTGTTAATACCAATAATATCCGTAATGCAAAAAGTGGTTGACCTACAAAAGGGATTAGTCGTCGGGGTTTTAATTCTGTTCCAGATGATATCCATCCAGCTCAGTTCGCAGAACTATTGGGTGTACTTTACTGATAAGGCCGGATCTGCCTTTGATCCTGAGACTTATTTCGATGCCCTGACCCTGCATAAGATGGAAGCCCGTGGAATTTCACCCCGATCGATATACAATTATCCTGTTCAGCAGGAATACATTCAGGCAGTTGCTTTGCATGCCGACAGCATTGGCTATGCCAGCAGATGGTTTAATGCTGTTGCGGTGAAAGCCTCACCTGAAGCCATTTTACGGATAAAACAACTTCCATTTGTCCTGGATGTAGAGGCTTCTGTTTCAGATTTGCCCGCCGAATATGCTGCCTTCGGGGATGAACTTGTTGATTATAAGGAAGTTGGTAGTGTACTAACCAATCAGGTGGCCATCCTGGGATTGAACTCATGGCAGGCATGTGGGATGAATGGTACAGGTATCCGGATTGCTGTTTTTGATGGGGGATTCCCAAACTGGAAGACCCATGAGGTTTTTGAACACCTGCGTCAGGGCAACAGGATTCTGCACACCTGGGATTTTACACGTAACCGGGAAAATGTTGACAGAGGAATCTCACATGGCACTGCTGTATTGTCTTGCATAGCAGGTATTTCGAATGGAAATCCGATGGGACTGGCTACCGGTGCTTCATTCCTGCTTGCCATTACCGAGGTACGTACTGAGCCCTTTAGTGAGGAGCAGAACTGGCTTGCTGCAGCCGAATGGGCCCATCAGCATGGGGCCGATATCATTAACAGCTCCCTCGGATACACCAACAAACGCTATTTCACCGACCAGATGGATGGCAAAACGCCCTTTGTGACACGTGCTGCCAACAGGGCTGCAGCACAGGGTATGCTGGTGGTGAATGCTGCCGGCAACGAAGGCGAAGGAAAGTGGAAGATCATTGGTGCACCTGCCGACGGCGACAGCGTGCTGTCAGTGGGTGGGATCGATCCATCGACATACAGGCATATCGATTTCAGCTCCTACGGACCCACCTTCGACCAGCGGATGAAGCCCAATGTGGTAGCGTTTGGCACTGCTATGGCCGCTGGGAAGAAAGGGATGAAAGAGGTTTCAGGCACCTCCTTTTCTTCACCATTGATTGCCGGTTTTGTTGCCTGTGCCTGGCAGTCTGACACCACCCTGAACAATATGGAACTCTTCCGCAGGATTGAAGAGGCGGGCCATCTGTATCCCTATTACGATTATGCCCACGGATATGGCATCCCCCGGCCCGATCCATTCCTTCCGGAAGAATGCAGGGTTGCCACCGAATGGCTCCCTGCGGTGGAAGAGGAGGATGTTAACCTGATCATGGATTCAGTCGCTGCCATGGAAGCATTTATGGCAGCAAAAGCTCTGGAGGAACCGGTGGCAGAACCTGATACAATTGAGGAAGCGCCTGTGGCAATAGAAGAATTGACCGAAGAAGAAGAAGAATGGCTATGGACTGAAGAACAAGAATGGCCTGAAGAAGAAATTGCGATCGAAGAAGAAGTGGTGGCAGAATCCTGGATCGAAGTTGTTGATCAGCCATCCGATGATTATGATGAAGCTCCATTTTTTGGTTTCGGTGGCAGGGCAGGCATATCCATCAGTTATGATGAGAATGGACTTGTAAAAGTAAGGGTGAATTGTTTACCGGATGATTTCCGCTTTCCCACCGACCAGTACGTGTATCTGCATATCAAAGACGCACGGGGATTGGTATACAGATATTTCGTTTTTGAGATTCCCTATGGCTCCGGTGATTCCCCATATCCGATCATTCCTGAAAATTATATTTTAACGCTGCAGGAGTTTGAATCGCTTTGTGTTCATTTCAGAGGGGTTACCGAATGTGCTACGATGTTGAATACAGATGATGAGTAGAAATTGATTCAGAGATCAATACCAATCAGAAAACATAATCTATCTAATTGAAATGAAAATATTTACAATCTTGTCATTTGCCTTTTGCCTGACATTGTTGACTCCGGATTCCCTGATATCTCAGCAAGTTGTGATGGATGAAACCGTAAGTGATCAGGTTTTTTCGAAGCGATTTGGTCCGAACGGAACGCATTACGTCTGGCAGTATTTTTCCTGGTCGGTGCCGGTAACCGGAAGATCCGAACAACAGGTTAAGACCTTTTTATCTGGCGAGTATAATTATGGTATTAAGTATAAATACAGGCTGGGAACTCACTTTTCTACGATTGGAGAATGGAATCTGGGTGCTTCTTCCTATGCGTTTAAAAAACTAAATACGCTCCAGCCGTATCATTTATTGAATGAATGGGAAGATGAGAATATCAGCATGGTTAATACAACCCTGGCCTGGCATGGCCGCTTGAATTTCGGAAAGCGGGGCAACCACATGGGCAAGTATCTGGATTTTGGTGTTTTTGGAGGCTGGAATTTCTCCCGGTCGCATATCTATAATGGCATTGACAATGGACTGGATGTTACAGCGCTGAGAAATAAACCTGACTACATAAGAAAGATGGGTTGGGGTATTTCCTGTGGCATCGGATTCAACCATATGCGGTTGATTTCCAGATACAGAGTGTCTGATTACCTGGTGAAAGGGAAAGTAAACGGAGGAGACCTTCCCAAATGGGTGATTGGGCTGGAGATCGGATTGAGAAGATTTGATTAGCGATTACAGAATTTTTATCAGCGACAATCCATCTCTTACTGGTAGAATCACATTTTCAACCCCCTGGTCTTCCCGCACCAAACGGTTAAACTCCTGTATTCCCAGTGTTTCAGCATCTGTGGATTGGGTTTTCTGGGCAACCTTCCCGTCCCATAATACATTGTCGGCTATGATAAAGGCACCCTTAGGCAATCCCGCTCTTAGCAATTGAAAATACAGCGGGTATCTTTCTTTATCAGCATCCAGAAAAACCAAATTAAAAAAGCAGGAGGCAAGCAGGTCGGGAATGATCAGGGCAGCGTCCCCGAGATGCTGGATG
>CAZJZF010000298.1:0-3941 GCA_964550385.1 uncultured Lentimicrobiaceae bacterium
TACGCTGATTTTTCATCATATAGGAACAATATGTCAATTGGAAAATCTGATTTTACCATATTGGGCGGTTTAAGAAATCATTAGAGGTATTTAAGCTAATAAGAAACCTTGAATTCCTTCCTTCTTATATGGTTAAAAGGTCTGCGGAGATTCCAACTGTCTTATTACAATTCCAGTGCATTCAAGTTACAGCTTGATAAACTTCTCCTTAGCGGTTTTATCCTGGCTGAAAATCCCGAGGGTATAGATTCCGGCGGGAAGATGTTCCAGGATAATCTCCGCGGAATTTCCTGACAGCAAACCACTCAGCAGTAATTTTCCCCGGATATCAAAAATCGAATAGGTTGATTCCATTCCATCCAGACCTGATAAAATGAGGGTATTAACGGCAGGATTCGGATAGAGGGATATTCTCCCAGGCTTTTGAGTAATTTGCTGAACCGGTATGGATGCAATAGGGGTTTTCCACACACCGCCCCCAAAGGTGCCTGTGAATATGTGGGTGCTGTTGAAAGCCAGGTCGCCAATGTATATGTGGGGCATACCACCGTTAAACACACTCCAGTTTACTCCATTGTCCACTGACAGATACATGCCTGTCCAGTCGGTGCCTGCCAGTATAAGATTGCCCTGGCTGGCCAAACTGTTAATAGCTGTTCCATATGGGATCTGATTGACCAACGTCCATGTGTTGCCGGTGTCTCCCGACTGGTACAACTGGTTATGGGTGCCGGCAAAGAGGGTGCTTCCGTTTGAATACATTGAATATACGTTGCCACCCGGAGGCAGTCCGGTAGCCGAAAGTGTCCAGGCAATGGAATTGACAGGGGATCTGTAAACACCATTCAATATTGTACCCGCAAAGAAATACCCACCCATTTTTGCAAGTGCTGTAACGGAAGCAATTCCAAGCCCTGTCGATACCTTTTGCCAGCTGATTCCCTGGTTGATGGTTTTGTATACACCTTCTCCTCCCGAAAATCCGGCATAAAGGGTGTCAGCATCCTTTAAGATACATGTGGGGGTTATCTGTTCGATACCTGTATTGCGGGCAATCCAGCTAGAACCGTAATCGGATGAAAGATAAATACCCTCTCCTTCCATTCCAGCATAAAGGTTATTACCATCCAGAAACAAACAACTCAGTGCAGACGGAAGACCATTGTCAGCATTCAGCCAGGTGTTGCCCTGATCATTGGAGTGAAAAAGCCCGATCCCTTCAACGCCGGCGAACAGGTGGCTGTTGTCGGCTTCCAGGAACTTGATCCGGCTGGCTTTTAATCCCGTATTGGACGGCGACCAGGTTGCAGCACCATCCGACGATTTATATATTCCTCCGTCCATAGTGCCTGCAAACAGCAGGTTATTGTGAACGAATACCTTTGTGATGGAGGAAGCATGGGTGAACCCTGTATTCATGTAGGTCCAGTTGTTGCCGTGATTCAGACTTCGGGCAAAGCCCGACAGGGTACCGGCATAGAGGGTGCTGCCCTTGGTGTACAACGAATAGACATCAGGGGTTCCCAGTCCAAAGTTAATCGCTGTCCAGTTGTTGCCATGGTTAACCGACCTGAACATGCCAATGTTCGTTCCCAAAAACAGGGTGTCGTTGATGGCAGTCATTCCCCTTACGTTAATAAACCCCGATATCCCATTGTTAACCGCTGTCCAGTTTGCCCCATAATCGGATGAGCGGAACAGGCCTCCCCCTAGTGTTCCGGCAAAAAGCAGGCTGTCATGTGTGAACATCACCTTTACCATAATGTTGGTAATGCCGCTGGAAGCACTTGTCCAGTTGTCCCCACCATTTGTCGATTTTTTTACACCGACCTCAGTACCGGCAAACAGGGTGTTTCCCTGTGACGTTAAGGCGTACACCATCACATTGTACCCTAGTCCTGTATTGGCCGCCACCCAGCTGTTGCCGTTGTCGGTGGATTTCAGGACCCCTCCGGAGCCCCCGGCAAACAGGGTTCCGTTGAAATCATACAGCGCATCGATGGTTTGAGCGCTAATGGCAGGGTCAGCAAGCGACCAAAGCTGGCCATCATTGGTTGAGCGGTACAACCCGCCCATATCGGTTCCTGCAAACAGTGCTGAACCTTTGGAGAGAAACGAGGTAATCCAGCCGCCATAAGGGCCGGTTGTTTGTTGCCATTGTGCCGTAACAATGCCAGGAAGCAGTAAGAAAAGAAAGGCGTGCAGAAAAATTCTTTTCATGGTAAGTGAAGTTTTTTGGTTAGCAGAATAAACGTCATCCCATCCAATTCAGGATCAAAATTACATCGCTACAGGCCGATTGGTACACGGTGATAAAAATAATCCCGTGATTCTCTGCCTGAGGGTTATATGCCTGTCTGAGAATTTGATAGCCCTATACATGCAGACCAGTTCAATCACCAGAAACATTATAGCGGATATCCGTTAATCTGAAAACGCCATAAGTGAAATCTCCTTCGGGATAATGCCATATCGTTTTTCCAAGTGTCGGAATATTCCTTCCCTCAAATTCCTGATAATCCCAAACCGGTGTCGACCACCGTACCTGTCTCATAGAACCGTCGTCCTGTAAAGCATACCTGTCGTCCGAAACAAAATTCTGCATTGCTCCCGATTCGCTGAAATACAGGATGGCAGAAGCAACATTTTCCCCGTTGGTAAGCGTTACTTTGGCGGTGAGTGAATCAATTTCTTCCCAGGCTAATCGCTTGTCTGCCAGACTGCCCGGAGCAAAAATACACATATCGTTCAACAGGGTCACCGTTTCAGCCTTTGTGAGGTCAGCACCTGATACATCCACCACCTTGAAAAGCTCAGCTACTTTTACCTGAAAGCTGGCCTCTTCATTTTTATATAGGTGAAGGGCTCTGAAGGGGATTCCCATCTTACCCGCTTTCATCAAAAACAACCTGGAATAATTCCCGTAAAAGTTGTACTGAACCGAATGGGATTTCATAGGCTCACTTCCCGGCTTCTGGTACATGTCAGCATCAAAGGCAATGCGTACATTCTGGGGTTTAGGCTTTCCGATGGCTCCGGTATATTCCAGATACTTCTGCACGCATACCGGAAGATTAGCAGCTTCCTGAGCAGTGAGGATGCTTTCTTCTTTTATCGGCTGGGTTGCAAATTCATCAGCAACATTTTTTCTGAAAGCTTTCTTCGAAGGGGTGCAGGATGAAAAGGTAATCATAATAAAAATGATAATCAGTATTTTAGGGTTTGTCGAATGGAGCTGAATCATGTTTTATAATTCAAGGGTTAGTGTATCTGATATCGCAGTCCAAATTTACAAAAACTCGATCCCGGAATCTCGTATTCCGGCTGGTTATAGAAATCTTTATACACCTGACTTCCACGGTATATATCTGCATATACTCCCAGTTTGTTGCCATTTCTGATTGTGAAGGGAGAGAATGATACCCCCAGCGTTGGTCCACCAGAAAAAGGCAGCCCTGAATACTCCGGCAGGATTCCGGTTCCTGTCCCCGAGATGTAATTGAGTTGTCCAAGTAACCCGATTTTAAGCTCAATGTCAGCTTTTGGCAGGCTGTTTCTGAACAAAACCAAATTAAAGGTAACAGGCATCATCCATTGTGAAACATGCAGCCTTCTAACTCCGATGTACATATTTCCGGCATCAATGTAATTAAATGTCTGGTGATTGTACATATAATCAACGCCGATCTCCACCTGATTCCGTTTCAACCTTTTATTGAGATGAACTCCCGCGTTAAAACCTGTTCTGGTAGCACCTGTAAACCCGTCGACTGTGGCTTCCGGCGGCACTTTAACACCGGGAACTACGGTCATATCGGTATTCTCGGTAATTCCCCCAAAGTTGGCTCCTGCCTGAAAGGATATGGCAGATTTTCCATCAGATATGGTCTTTTCAGATGTTGAGCATGAAATAAGGAGAAGCACAACGATTCCCAGGAACA
>CAZJZF010000299.1:0-3933 GCA_964550385.1 uncultured Lentimicrobiaceae bacterium
CAATGCGCAGTCCCCGGGGCTCAACTGGGCGCAGACCTTTGGTGGCCCCAACAATGATGAGGCCTACGATATCATCAAAACCAGAGATGGCGGTTATGCTGTTTGCGGCATGACTGAGTCGAAAGGGATGGGCGGCAAAGATGCATGGATCATCAAACTTGACCCGCAAGGGAAACTGGAGTGGGACAAAACTTTCGGTGATAAGCAGGATGAAGTTGCCAATGCCATTATTCAGACTTCAGACAACGGATATGCCTTTGTTGGCTACACCACGTCAAAAGGTAAAGGGAAAAAAGACGTGTGGTTTGTAAAAATCGACAGCATGGGAAACAAATTGTGGGAGACGACCTATGGCGGCCCCAAGGATGATGTCGGCAACGATTTGATTCAAACCATCGATGGAAATTACGCTTTTATAAGCTCCAGCAAGTCCTACGGGGCGGGAAACTTCGATTTCTGGGTTTTGAAAATTGACACCAAAGGTGCAAGAATATGGAAGAAAGCAGAAGGGGGCAAGGGCGCTGACCTTGGGGTTTCTATTGCCGAAAGCCCACGCGACAGCAGCATTATTTTGTGTGGAACTACCTTCTCCTTTGCCACCGGCCTTAGCGACCTGTGGCTCATCAAACTCACAAAAGATGGCCGGAAAGACTGGAGGAAGAATTACGGTGATATTAACAAAGACAAGATTAACCACATGTTGTTGAAGAGTACAGGCGAGTATATCATGTCGGGGGCTACCCAACCCAAAGGGGAACGGTATGATGATGTATGGATGGTTGGTTTTACGGCAGAAAGCTGGGACGATTGGGAATATACGGAAACAACTGCACAGGACGAAGCCGCAATGTGTTCTTCGGAATCGAGTGATGGGGGGGTGATTGTTTGTGGTTACACAAACTCCGTGGGAGAAGGAAGCTATGATTTTCTGCTGCTGAAGTATGACAAAAAAGGAAAATTGCTTTGGAAAGACACCTTTGGCGGATTTGAAGATGACAGAGCCTTCGCCCTTGTAGCAACCGGAAAAGATGAGGCTGTCATTTGCGGCTTCACACGATCCGACGGTGAAGGAAAAAGAGATTTTTGGGTGATTTCCGTTAAATAAACCTTATAACTGTGCAGGCTGTATATTTTCTCGCCGGACTCATAGCAGGGCTGGCTATTGGTTGGTACCTCACAAGACTCCATTGGGAAGGCAAACAGAGTAAGCCCGAAAAACCCGAAGAAAAGCAATAACGAAGCTGTTTATACAATGCAAAAAGATGCCGACCGGGTTATCTGCGGGATTCGTCCAGTTGCAGAAGCCATTGAAGGAGGGAAAGATGTTGAAAAGGTACTGTTGCGCAAGACGGGGCAGGGAGAGGGTTTCAGGGAGCTTTTCGGACTCATCCGAAAAAGGGGAATCCCGTTCCAGTATGTTCCCGAAGTGAAGCTTAACCAACTTACAAGACAGCAGCACCAGGGAGTTGTGGCATTGATTTCTGTTATCGAATACCACAACCTCAATGAAATAATCCTTCGCCTGTTCTCTGAAGGAAAAGATCCCTGGTTATTGATGCTCGATCGCGTTACCGATGTAAGAAACTTCGGGGCCATCGCCCGCACAGCCGAATGTGCAGGAGTAGACGCCATCATCATCCCCGAAAAAGGTGCTGCACGAATCAATGCCGAAGCGGTGAAAGCATCCGCAGGGGCTCTTATGCGGATACCGGTATGCCGTGTTCCGAATCTGATTCATTGTGGCACCGAGTTAATTCAATCGGGCCTTACCCTGGTATCCGTTACTGAGAAGGGGAATGAATCCTGTCATCAGGCCAATTACAACGGGCCGGTTTGTCTGGTGCTCGGTTCTGAAGAGGATGGAATCAGCCCCCCACTGCTCAAAATGAGCAGTCGCCGTCTCAGAATCCCTCAGTACGGAACCATTGGATCCTTAAATGTATCTGTTGCCGCAGGCATCGTTCTGTTCGAAGCTGCACGAAACCGTCTGATGATCAGCGGTTAATTGGGTATGACTGCCGAAAATTCCCAAGATGAATCCAGCCTCCGATACCATCCGGCTCCGCAAACCTTTTCATTGGTCGGGCTGGCCCCTTATTCTCCTTCTGACCCTAAGCCTTGTACTTCGTATCACCGGTTTAGGGGAGCGTTCCTACTTCAATGATGAATTAAGCGCAATTTTCAGGACACAGGTAAGCAACTTTGATAGTTTTGTCGAAGAAAGTGTTGTTCCTGATTTTCATCCGGCGGGAGTGCAATGGTTTCTGTGGCAATGGGTAAAGGTAGTCGGAACAGGTTCGTTTGCTGTCAGGCTTCCATTTGCTCTGGCTGGCACTTTTAGTGTTTGGATACTGTTCCTTCTGGGCAGGTTCTGGTTTGGGGAAAAAACTGCCTGGCTGGCTGCAGTTTCGCTGGCATTTCTTCAATTCCCGATCCATTTCAGTCAGTTAGCACGACCCTATAGCACCGGTTTGCTATTCGTCCTGTTGGCCACCTACTTTTTCGCAAGGCTTACGCAGGCAAATGAAAAAAGTGGCGGAATCAGATATGGGCTGGCCGCAGCAGCAGGTGTTTCATGCGCACTGGCAATGTACAACCATTACTTCAGCTTTTTTGTGGCCGGAGTGGCGGGTTTGGCTTTTCTTCCCCTGCAAAAAAAGAATACCCTGATGCCCTTTCTTGTTTCTGGTTTTCTTGCCATTGCCCTTTTCCTGCCCCATTTCAACATCAGCAGAATTCAACTTTTACGCGGAGGTCTATCCTCCTGGCTCCCCCCCCCGGAACCCGTGTGGTTCAAAGAACATATCTTGTATCTTTTTAATGAAAGTCGTTGGGTTTCAGCGATGTTTATGCTGTTTCTTATTCCACTGGCACTCAAACTTTTGGGCCGACCTATACCCGGACTGAAAAGGGGGCGTGTATATTTTAGCGGCGGCCTTTACATTGGGTCCCTTGCTTTTGCCTACCTCTATTCTGTATTGGTTAACCCCATCCTGCAAAATTCCATCATGCTCTTTGTGTTCCCATTTCTCTTGCTAGCCCTGTTCTTTGGGATCGGCAGCCTATCAGAACGATGGTTCAGGCCAGTCGGAATCCTGTTGCCCGTTTTGCTGTTAACCCATCTGTTGTTTGGAGCCTGCTATTACCGTTATGACCAGTATTCCGATTTCAGAACCAATGCAAAACTGCTTTGCGAAGTTTTTCAGGAACATCCAGATGCGGCCTGGGTGGCACAGGTGAACGACCCCTGGTACCTTCATTTTTACATGGATCCTATGTGTAAGCCCGATAGTGCTCTCACCTATTTAGTACCAGACAGAGATGCCCTTCTGAGACTTGATAAAACGCTTGACACCCTTTCATCCGATCATCTGGCTTTTACATGGCTACGCCCATTCGATCCCATGATCACATCCGTAATACGTTTCCACTATCCATATCTGGTTACCTATCATACTACAAGGTTTTACGATGAATTTTATCATTTTTCAAAATATCCTCCCATCCGATCTGCCGATAACTATCCTTATGATACCATTCCGCTGAAAACATCTTCCAGTGTTGGATTCCCGGTCACCATACAGCCTGAAAATGAATTCATTGAACTATACAATGGATCGGTTCCACCCCGATCAGAACCATTTCTGATACCACTTCTCCTTCATTGCGATCTTCGGGGAACTGGAGACACCTCGCTCACCGGATTGCAGCTTGTAACCACCCTGGAGTCCCGGAAGGGTGAGGTGAATTCATGGACAAGCCTGCCTGCGTCATTTCTGGATCACAAAGGGCGCAACTTCTTTTTTACACAGCATCTACCGTGGCATTATAATAATGATGACCGCCTTAAAATATTTTTGTGGAATCCCGATCAGGAAAGCTACATACTGAATCGTTGTATGATTTCGTTTATCCTACCCAAAGAATAGTCCA
>CAZJZF010000300.1:0-3927 GCA_964550385.1 uncultured Lentimicrobiaceae bacterium
CCCATGCCTGCCTGGATCAGTCTACCGCCACAACAGCACAGCAGATGGTAGTGTTTGTAACCCGGCGTGATCTGTTCAGGAAAAGAGCCAGAGCTGTAGCTAAGTTACAGATAGATAATGTGCTAAGAAACAGCCCTCCGGAGAAGCACGCCAAAAGGATCAAGCGTTTCGAAGGATATTACGGTTTTGTGATGCCGTTTTTGTATGGCCGCTTTTTCGGATTGCTTGGGTTGGTCAGGCTTCTGGTTGCTAACGGCATTGGACTCTTCAGGCCTATGACCCGGTTTGTTTCCGAAAGCGATGTACGGGCGGTTGTGCATAAAACCTGTGCGCTGGCTGCACAGACCTTTATGCTGGCCATGGCTGCCGAAGGGTATGATACCTGTGCCATGGAGGGCCTCGATGGCCCCAGGGTGAAGCGGATTTTACACCTGCCCCGCCGATGTGAGATCAATATGATCATTTCCTGCGGCATCAGGGATGAAGGGGGCGTTTGGGGAGATCGAACGAGAATTCCGTTTGGGGAGGTGTATAAGAGAATCTGATTTTTTGTTTGTTGTTTCAACAATGAACCTGGAACATTTCCTCCCTCGTAACCGGGCTTAAGCCACTTATAACTCATAACTTATAACTCATAACTAAATGACTGCCAAAGGTTACCGTTATGGAATTATTATCAATTAAATGCTTATCTTTGATATCAATACCAAAACAGGATACCTATGAAACACTTAATCATCGTTTTGTGCCTTGTGTTTTTTGTGGCAGCTTGCTGCAGAGAAAAAGGCAACCCGGAGCCTATGCCTGAAGGAACCCCTGGCAGCGATACTGCTGCGGCTGTGGTAACTGCTGACACGGCAAGACCTTTGGAAACCATTGTAGAAAGGGTTGTCTACCATCCGGTTCCATCTTTCAGCTATCCGTCATTCATGTACCTGTCGTGCGCAAATTTGGTTTCCATCAATTTGCCCTCAGGATATCACAGTGCACAACTCAGTGGAATAAATGCATTGCTTCTGCGCGGAACAGATTCTCTGAAATACACCGTAATACCCACAGCAAAAAACTGCAATTTGATGCTTAGGGCCATCCGTCGCGATGATTCTGCTTTTAAGGAAGAGATGCAGTTCAGGGTCATTGAACCTCCAAAACCGCAGATACAGCTTTTCGTGATGGGTAAGCTGCATGATGGCATTAGCCCGGTATCTTCAAAAAGCGACCTCAAGGTTAGGATTTTGCCAGATGTTGATTTTCGCAACCATTATCCCAAAGATGCCCGCTATATGATTTCCAGTATTGACGTGTTTGCGCAACGAAGCCTCGGAGCACCCACCAAAGTGGGAAGCTTCAGTGGTGCCGGCAAAGATGCAACAGCGGGCATCAATATTCCATTGGGGAATTCGCTGAAATCGGATCCTCCAGGCACCAAAATCTACGTTAAGGTGAATGAGGTGAAGCGGATCAGCTATCAGAACAAACCCTTCACGGAGCCCTTTCAAGAGGCTGAGCTGGTACTGGGATTTATTATCAAGTAAGGCAATCTGCGCCAGAAATTATCTGCAAATACTGCCAATCCTATGAAATTTGTTTGTACGCTGTTAACTGTTACTGACATCGGGCGTTCCCGGGAATTCTACGAGAATGCCATGCAGCAGAAAGTGAAGATGGATTTTGGGGAGAACGTTACCTTTCATGGTGATTTTGCCATCCATCTGAAATCTCATTTCCAGGGGTTGATTGGCGATCATGAGATTCGGCCGGGGGGTAATAATTTTGAGCTGTATTTCGAATACGATGATGTTGAGGCCATTGCCCAAAAACTCAGAGACCGGAGTGTGGTGTTTGTACACGAAGTGAGGGAGCAACCCTGGCGGCAGAAAGTTGTCAGGTTTTACGATCCCGATGAAAACATCATAGAGGTAGGCGAGTCGATGGAGCATGTGGCATTCCGACTGGCACAGGAAGGATTGCCGGTTGAACGGATATCGGAAATCACCTATATGCCTGTGGATTATGTGGTTCAGTCGATTGAAAAGTATCCTTTGGGGTAACCCAGTTGCCATCCGTACACATCACTAATCACTATCGACCTGCTTATCAGGCAATTTCTCAAGGATTTCGTTGATCTGCAAGTTAATGATATTCCCGATTCCCCACCGCGCGTTCATAGCCCTTCGTGCACGCAATTTGCCGGGTCCGGTCAGAGATTGGCCATCGTTTCCGGATTGTTCGATGATCTCCCGGTACGTCTGAAATACAGCCATCAGTTCAACATACTCAGGGTCGCCGGAGTCATGTTTGCGAAGCTGCGCAGCAATTTGTGCCGGTGAAGCATAAAAGCAGAAAGGCTGGGAGAAACGGTAATCACCATTCCAATTGCCCGATTTCAGGTTTCTGATCACCATCTTTTGCAGAATAATGGTATCGAGGGGTACCGTTCTGCTGCTTTGAAATGCCTCCCGGATCCGGTCCACCTGCTCCATGGATGCTTCCGAATGCCATTGTTTCAGTACATCAATAGCTTCCTGTGAGTAAACGATGCCATACAGCTGATATGCCCGTTCTACTTCGCCGTCGATGTAGGAGAATTCTTCGGAATACTGGGTTTGATAGAATTGATTAATATGCCGGGGATCTACCGTGGTGGTAAGCATCAGGATCGCCACCAGAACAGCAGAAGCCACCAGTGACCATAGCATCCATTTTGCTGACCGGTATACCTGCAGAACTGCAAGCCAGTTTTGCAGAAATACCACCGGAGGTATTAGGATCAGAACAAGAAAATAACCTCTGTCCCTATAAAGTTCATTGAAAATCTCGGTAAAACTCCCCAGGATGATTGGCAGAATTGTGCCTGCCCGGGTGATCACCATCACAAACATCCAGAAGGTGAACAGGGCATAGGTTTGTGCGGTCGTTTTCCGCAAACGGTCATGTTTAAAAGCGTGATTCCGGTTATCCATCCAGATCCAAAGGGCAATACTCAGTCCTAAAACTACACTCAATGAGGACACAAACAAATTGTGCCACAGATATATATGTGCATCCGGAATTACAAGATCGGCATCAATGGTATTGACAAACCGCATCCATTCACGATAATGGTTCATCAGCCATGAAAGCATTACGGATGTGAACACTCCGGCCAGTAAACCAATCCAGAACCTGCCTTTACCCAGCGAAGCAATGGTGAGGCGCTCTCTCCGAAACCGTATACTGCTCCTTTCCATTTCTGATTGTTTCACAAGCACTGTGCCTTCGGCAAGTTGTTGAACCGCAGTGATAGCAGAAAACCTTCGGGCTATCCGTTCACCGCATCCCGGAATTTAAAATGATACCTGTTCTCACTACCTTAGTTGCTGTACAAATATAACACAAATCAATAATCGTTTGATGATTCTGTCATGAAGAGTGTTGAGCGCTTAGCTGTAGAGAAGGTTGAGCTCTTCGCTGTTGAGATTCATTATACGACTAAACATCTAAACGACTAAACAAATAAACAACTCAACTACCTAAACCTCATAAACCATTTCTCGCAAAGCCGCAGGAGGAGCAAAGTTCGCAAAGAGGCGGGTTCTGAGATTCAACGCGGATCTAAAACTCTGCGGTCTCAGCGTATTCCTCGGCGAGCTCTGCGCGAAAAAAAGGCTACTGGCTCCGCTTCCTCGCAAGTTTCACGCATAAATCCGCAGAAACCAACGCAGATTTTCGCTGAAACGTTTCAGCGGATTTCAGCGATGTTTCAGCGAATTTCAGCGAGAAATTCTTAATCCTCCGCACCCGGGAAACGATTGTTTTATTGCTGCATTCATGATTTCATATGGACAATCATACTGAAAGTCAATAAAATAATAAAATCAATTGTTCAGTGTGGCCGCCTCTGCTATTAAAATAATAAAATTCAGGTTGTTACCGATGCAACCAGCC
>CAZJZF010000301.1:0-3918 GCA_964550385.1 uncultured Lentimicrobiaceae bacterium
CCCGTGCTCCCATCAGCGAAAACTGGAGGGTACGTGGGATTGGGGTAGCGGTGAGGGTGAGGGTGTCCACATTCACCCTGAGCTGTTTCAGTTTCTCTTTCACCGACACCCCGAACTTCTGCTCCTCGTCAACGATCAGCAGCCCCAGGTCTTTGAACTTCACGTCGCTGCCTACCAGCCTGTGGGTGCCGATGATGATGTCGAGTTTGCCCGATTCCAGCTTTTTCAGAGTCTCTTTCTGATCTTTGGCACTTCTGAAACGGTTGATGTAGTCGATAGAAACCGGAAAGTCCTTCAATCGGCCCCGGAAGGTATGGTAATGCTGCAGCGCCAGGATGGTGGTAGGTACCAGCACTGCCACCTGCTTGCTGTCGGCCACGGCTTTGAAGGCTGCCCGGATCGCCACTTCGGTTTTCCCGAACCCTACGTCGCCGCAGATCAGCCGATCCATCGGATAGCTCTTCTCCATATCCTCCTTCAGGTCTGCTGTGGCCTTGATCTGGTCGGGGGTGTCTTCGAAAACAAAGGAGGCTTCCAGCTCATGCTGCAGGTAGGTGTCGGGGGCAAAGGCGAAACCTTTGGCAGCCAGCCGGCGGGCGTAGAGTTTGATCAGATCGCGTGCGATATCCTTTACCTTCGATTTGGTCTTCTCCTTCAGCCGTTTCCAGGCACCCGACCCCAGCTTGTCGAGTTCGGGAACCTTCCCTTCGGCACCGGTGTAGCGGGCAATGCGGTGCAGCGAGTGGATGCTCACATACACGATGTCGTTGTTGCGGTACAGCAGCCTGATGGCCTCCTGCTGTTTCCCGTTGTTGTCGATGGTTTCCAGCCCCCCAAACCGTCCGATACCATGGTCGATGTGGGTAACGTAATCACCCGGTTCAAGGCTCAGCAACTCCTTGATGGTAAGTGCTTCGCGACGGGCATACCCCTCCTGCAGGCCGGTTTTGCGATACCGTTCAAAGATCTGGTGGTCGGTATAGCACACCAGCTTCAGGTGGTGGTCTATGAAGCCATGGTGCAGCGAGGGGATGGCGGTGAGATACTGCAATGTTTTACCCCCCGTAGGGATATCTTCGAAGATGTTTTTCAGACGCTCAATCTGCTTGGGGTTGTCGGAGAGGATATAGCAGGTGTATCCTTTATCGCTCCATTGTCTCAGATCTTCCGAAAGGAGGTTGAACTTTTTGTTGAAAGCGGGCTGGGGCGACTGCTGCGCTGCCATTTCTGTGGCCTTCGGGAAGGTGGCAACCGAGCCACATTCGATCACCCTGAATTTTTCGAGGGCTTCCGTCAGTTCATTACCGGTAATGCAGTTGTTTGCACCTGCAGGGTTTGTGCTTTTACATTCGAAATAAAGCTGGTTCAGCAGGTCGCGGGCATAGCCGGGATTCTGCAGCCAGATGATGGACGACGGGGGCAGGAAATCGAAGAGGGTTTGTCTGGCTTCAGTAGTGTTATTGCGGTGCAGGTCAGGCACGATGGTGATGTGGCTCACACGCTCTTTCGACAACTGGTTGGCCGGATCGAACGAGCGGATGGAGTCTATTTCATCGCCGATGAACTGGATGCGGTAGGGGTAGTCGTTGGAGAAGGAGAACACATCCACAATCCCTCCGCGGATGGCAAACTGTCCCGGTTCGGCCACAAAATCCACCCTTTCGAACTCCTCTTCCAGCAGAAAATCGGCCACGAAATCCAGGTCTACCATCTCTCCCTGCTTCAGTCTGAAGGTGTTATCAGCCAGGAACTGCTGCGACACCACCCTGTCGGAAAGGGCAGCAGCCGAAGCCACTACGATGATTCTGCGCTGTCCCGATCCCAGCCTTTTGAGCACCTCGGTGCGCATCAGCACATGGTTGGGGTCGGGTACCTTCGATCCTGCCACCAGTTTGTCGGGAGGGGGGAAATAGAGGATGCTTTTGCGGTAAAATTCATACTCTTTCTCCCCCAGCGCATTCTCCAGGTCGCTGTGCAGTGCCAGCACCTCATCGTATTCGTTGAGTACCACCAGCTGCGGCACCTCTGTGGACGATTCTATTGCGGCTATATGCAATGCCAGAGCTGATGGGAGAGGACCTTTCCAGTGGAGGCAGCTTCCCGGTTCACGAAGCGAAGCCAACGCTTCAGGATGCAGGGGGTGTTTCTGAAACAGCGGAAGAAGCGGATGAATCACGTGGCCGTAAATTTTTGCAAAGATAGGATTTCAGTCGACAGGCAACTGTAGGGTCAACGCATGCGTTGACAGTTCATGCGTTAAACCCCAGGGTTATTGCCCCGATATTTGGATTCACGGGGTTAATTTGGGTTGTTTTTGGTGCAAAATGATAATTATGGCGTATATTTGCACATACAATCATTAATAATACGCCATAAATGAAATTCAGGACACTAAACCCCTTGATAATCGCCAGGAGCAACAGCAGGTTTGGCAGGATCATCGTACTGACAGGAGCCAGACAAACAGGCAAGACTACTTTGGCCAGAAAATGTTTTCCCGGATACCGGTATCTTTCCATCGAAGATCCCGTTACCCGGGAAGCATATACCAAACTTACTTCAGAACAATGGGTTATGGAGTATCCGAATGCCATTCTGGACGAAGTACAAAAAGAGCCTGTGCTGATCGAAAGCATCAAAGCGGTGTATGACCAGTTTGAAGCGGCCAGTTACATACTTCTGGGGTCCAGTCAGTTTCTGCTTTTACAGAAGGTACGGGAGAGTTTGGCGGGGAGGTGTTCTATTTTTGAAGTTTTCCCTTTGACTCTGCCCGAGATGATGTCGGATTCGTGGGAGGACCCTCCGGCACCCTCATTTTTTCAGGTAACCATGGAAGAGGGAATGTCAAATGAACAATTGCCTTTCTTTTCTCTAAACCCCGGGCATGCGAAAGCCATCCGTGCATTTAACCACTACCTCTGTTATGGGGGGTATCCGGCCATCATCGATGAAGACCTTACTGATGAAGAGCGAAAGGAATGGATATACAACTATATCCGAACATTTCTGGAGAGGGACATCAGGGATCTGGCAGAGCTCAGGAACCTGGAACCCTTTGTAAGAATGCAAAAAACCACAGCCCTCCTTACAGCATCTCTGATGAATTATTCCTTTCTGGCCAGAGAAGCAGGCATAACACCGCAAACAGCCCAAAGGTTCCTTCAGTATCTCGAGCTAAGTAACCAGATCATTCTGTTGAAACCCTGGGCAAGAAATGAACTGAAAAGGCTTAATAAAAGCCCAAAGCTGCATTATCTGGATCCGGGTATTCAGCGGGGTATTCTCAGAAAACATGGCGAATTAAGCGGAAACGAGTTTGAAAGTGCGGTAATCGGCGAACTGTATAAGCAAAGCCGGCAGCCATGGTTCAGGGGTGATCTGTACCACCTGAGAACCGTAAGCGGCAGGGAAGTGGATCTATTGATTGAGTTGGAACATGGTTATTATGCCGTGGAGGTGAAAATGTCGCAAAGGGTGAACCTTACTGATGCCCGACACCTGAAAGGGTTGGATGAAATTCTCGATAAACCACTGCTCCATTCATTTATACTCAGCAACGACATGGAAATCAAACCTCTGGCACCCGGCATAACGTCCATGCCCGCTGCGATGTTTCTCACCTAAAGCCCCGGGACCCACTAATCAATATGAATTCTCCAATCAGCACATTGACTAATTGACTAATTGGCACATTACTCACGCGGTTTTCCTGTACCGGAGCACCGCCAGGGTGGTAAACGCCATGGCAATCAGCACCAAGGCCAGGAGATCGAACTTCAGATCGCTGAACCCCGATCCCTTCAGCATGATCATCCGGTTGATGCGCATGATATAGGCCATCGGGTTCACCAGGTCGATTTTCTGAGCCCATACCGGCATGCTTTCCAGCGGAGTAAAGACGCCGCTCATCAGCACAAA
>CAZJZF010000302.1:0-3882 GCA_964550385.1 uncultured Lentimicrobiaceae bacterium
TTGGCTGCATCAATGCCCCTGGAAATCACAAAACGGCCACTCTCTTCCCTTACCGAAGCATAATGCCCCGTGGCAATGGCATCGCAACCCAGCTGATTGGCCCGCTGCAAAAGCGCCTCCCACTTCACAAAAGAGTTGCACAGAACACATGGATTGGGTGTGCGCCCATTCATGTATTCATCCACAAAGTTATTGATGATGTTCTTTTTAAACTCTTCCCGCAGGTCAATCACATAATGCGGAAATCCCATCCCCAGAGCAATGCGCCGGGCATCGTTAATGGAGTCGAGACTGCAGCAACCGGTCTCCTTGCCCTTTACCCCCGAACTCTCATAATCCCATACTTTCATGGTAACGCCCACAAGCTCATGGCCGGCCTCCTTCAACAGAATGGCTGCCACAGAACTGTCAACACCACCGCTCATGGCTACTAAAACACGCATGTTCAATTAGAAATTAGAAATTAGAAATGAGAAATCAGGAGTTATAAGTTATAAGTTATGAGTTAGGAGTGTGAAGTAATAGGGTTAACAATGGTCAGGGACTTTGGTTTATTGGCGATTTGTTAATGTTTGAGGGGATTGGAATTTCGGCTTCGGATCAACCTAAATGAAAAATAGACAATATTGAGAAAAATTCCCAATAACAAAGTCACGCCCCAGGTTCTGGGGTGATCAAAAGGGTTGATAAGCCTGTCGCCGATATCGTACAAAACAGCCAGAGGTTCCTGAAGCAGATTCCAGCTGTTCCACCGAAGGTATCTTCCAACATAAATCCCAAAACTTCCCATGAACAGGAGGCATACTGATATGATGCGCACATAGCCTCCTTTAAGCCATTTGCGCAAAGTGTTTTCAATGTCCCAAAGGCTGAGAAATCCAAACAACAGGCCGGTCCAGGCAAAACAAAGGATCAAAACAAGATCAAACCATATTGGCATAGAGGAATTCAACCTCAAATGAAACAAATCGGTAAAAATGTAAGGGGCGTTGGGGAAAAACAATAGCCAAATGGTCATTAATATTACCATTGCGAATTTCAATCTGGCAAGTTTAGGGAAAAGAAATACCAAACTGGTAAGTAGCCAGGGTATGAATGCCAGGAACAGATTCCAGTTTAGAAACAAAAATGTCAGTGTATCAGAATAATACACTCTTATAAGGGATAATGTAAAACAGAGGCATGACAAGACAAACAGGAACAAGGTTTCTGTGAGTCGGCCAGTTTCTCTGAGTTTGCTTAGCATAGCGCAATAAGTTTTGGAAGAAAAATAACAATCCCGGTAGTCAAAGCGGCCAAAGCGCTGACAAGAACACCACCTGCTGAAAGGTCCTTCACTTTTTTTATCCGGGAATGGTACTCAGGTGATACAAAATCCGAAAGGTTTTCCATTGCAGAATTCATGGCTTCCATACCCAGAACCAATCCGATTGATAATGAGGTTATTACCCATTCAACCGGAGAGAGTTTTAGGATAAACCCTAATGCGATGACAACTGCAAGAGCCACCAAATGGATTCGTGCATTGGGCTCCTCTTTGAACAGAACCCACAATCCATGGAAGGCTGGCCTGAAACTCCTGATCCTTGAAGCAAGGTATTTTATCATCTAAATTAGGATATTAAAGTCATTCGATTCCAAGATCTTTCATTTGCCTCCGCATGGCGTCGAGCTCCTTTTTTGCTTCGGGTGAATCGGGTTCAATGGTGGGAAGAAGTTGCTCTGTTTTTGTTTTCCGGCCATCCTTGTAGGTTTCCTTTTTCTCAATTTCCCCTTTGATGTTGTAATAGATCCATAAACCTGCCGGAACAGATTTTTCGTATTTTCCGCTGATGCAGAATATTCCGGAACTGTAATACAGGATAAAAACACCGTTCAACAGGCTGTCCTGGAAGGTTGCTTTCAGTTTTGGCTTACCGTTGTCGAAATACTGGATCCATTCTCCGTGCTTCTTTCCGTTAACATAGGTCTGTTTTTCAATGATTTTGCCCTCACCATTGTACTTCAGCCAGTCGCCTGTGGCTACGCCTTTCTGGTATTGTTCAACGGCAACAAGTCGCTCAACCTCGTTGAAATACTTCCAGGTACTGTCTTTCTTTTGCTCCAGGTATTTGCCCACCGCCATCATAGCTCCTGATGGATGGTAGGTTATTGCATGGGCTACTTTCCCCTGCTGCATATATTCCAGGGTCGATTTTACCTTTTTGTCGGGGTAGTAATACACAAAGAGCCCGGTTGGGGTTCCATGATCGAACCTCCCTTCGTACAAAAGGGTATCTCGCTCATATCTGATCCAATAGCCGTGTTTTTTCCCGTTCTTGTCAACCTTGTTCAGCGTATCCAACTGCCCATAGGCAACCGAAGCCAGCCCTAAACATATCATTATCAATACGATGCTCTTTATTTTCATTGTCAAACCGATTAGTATCCTAAATAATCACACTCACACTCAAACTCACACTGTAAAAACCTCACCCCCAACCCCTCTTCCCTCAATACTCACACTCAAACTCACACTGTCACGCACCTCACCCCCAACCCCTCTCCTCAAGGAGAGGGGAGTAAAACTCCTAATTTCTAATTTCTAATTTCTAATTTTTAATTCCTTCTCTTCCAGTGTTCTAAACTCCGCAATAGTTCTTATCAACTCTAAGGGTAGGGGTTGGTCATGCGGGAACTGTACCGACCCTTTGCCTTGTTTGTATCCTTTCAGTTCTTCCTTAAACGCCAAATGACCTGATGGTAGTGCGTAAAAGCCGATATGGTTTTTGTAAGCCCCGAAGTAAAGCAACCGCTTCCCTTTATACCTGAACACAGGCATGCTGTACGACAATCCTTCGGTAGCTTCGGGCGATCCTTCTCTGATCGCCTGCCTTACAGCCTGAAGTTTCTCCTGAATTTCAGGGATAAATTGCATAATATAATCGTCGATGGTTTCCATAACGCTGGGTCTTTGGGGCAAATTTCGGTAAAAAATGGGATATGGGTGAAGGGTGAATCCGAAGGGTGAAAAAGATGTCGCCACAGCAGAATAAACTACGCTTTCAGAGGATGATAACCGGATATGACCGAACCTTTTGTCTCTCTTCAGTGATCCGTATGAAATAGATGCCGGGCTTCAAATCCCCTTTATCAATAACAGTGGAATGACCGGTAACGCGATTAAATGCCCTGACAACTCTTCCGGCAGCATCGGTAATATGAACCATTGCATCCTCAAATCCGGCTTCACTTTTAATCACAGCAGTTTCCGAAATTGGATTGGGGAATACAGAAACTCCCTGTTTGTCAGCATCTTCTTCAATGCCAATACACGAACAGATATCCACCAAGTCGAAATAACCATACCCTTGCAACGGTCCAACCGTTAATCCGCCCCACAACACCACTACTGGTGTGTCGGCCAGGGTGAGCTGGAAAGAAGAGGTAAGCTGAAGGAGCTCCCAGGTATTTGATGAGGTGGTATCTCCGTTTTGCAGGGTAATAATACCGTTGCTGATTTTGCCGAAATAGATTCCTACGTGTGGAGATGATTCCGCCCTGGCCCACCCCGAGAGGATGTACAGCTGACCCGGAACGATGTTGGAAAGCCGCTGGTAAGCATAACCGGGGAAGCAACCCTGTGTGTTGCCGCTGTTTACTTTGATGCACCAGGTTCCTCCGTCCTGAGGTGCATCCTGCCACGACTGAGCGCCGCAGGTCCATGTCCACCCCGACAAATCAGGGCCTGCAATGTTCTCGAAGTTGCCATTGCCGATTTGCCCGGTCAGTTGGAGGCCAGTCAGAAAAAGCATCAGAAATAGCGTAATTATCCGAAGCCTGGCAGCTCGGTTGGTGTTGGAGGGGATGGCGTTGGTGACGCAGGTCCAGTGCGTCACAACA
>CAZJZF010000303.1:0-3868 GCA_964550385.1 uncultured Lentimicrobiaceae bacterium
CGGGATGGTCCACAGGACTATCATCCCGTTTTTTAAAATCGATGCCATACAACTTGCGGGCTACATCGAAGGCTCCGTCACGAACATTCTCCATCACGAAGTAGGGGCGGATAGCCTCTTCGTCCAGGTCGTATTTTGCCTTGCGTACCTTTTCAGCATAATGCCACCAGTCCCAGGCTGCCAGTTGAAAATTGTTCCCTTCGGATTTTGCAACCTTCTGCATATCAGCCAACTCAACTTTTGCGCGTTTAAGGGCAAGCGGCAATAATTTTTGCAGCAGGGCATCCACTGTGGCAGGTGTTTTGGCCATATTCCGGTCGAGTACGAAGGCAGCATGGCTTTCGAAGCCCAGCAGAGCTGCTTTTTTCTGCCTCAGGTTGGTGATTTCTGCAGCAATGGCATTGTTATCGGCTTTGTTTCCCTGGTTGCCACGGTTGGTGTAGCCTTTGTACATTTTTTCCCTCAGAACTCTGTTTTCGGCATAAGTAAGAAACGGGAACAGGCTGGGCCAGTGAAGGGTAAACAAATACTCACCCTCTTTTCCTTCGGCTTTGGCTGCCTCGGCAGCAGCAGAGAGCAAACCTTCGGGCAATCCGGCCAGCTCCTCTTTCTCTTTCAGAAAGAGCTTGAAGCCATTGTTGTCGTCAAGTACATTTTGACCAAAAGCAAGAGTGAGTGTCGAAAGCTTTTCGTTAATAGCTTTCATTTCCTCTTTCTGAGTTTCGTTAAGCAGGGCGCCACTCCTTACAAAGCTTTTCCAGGTATTTTCAAGCAGCATCGAGTCTTCGCCAGTTAGTGCCAGTTCTTCCTTCCGGTCATAAACGGCCTTCACCTTGGCAAACAACGGTGCGCTCATCGAGATGGCATCGTAATGAGCACTCAGCATTGGAGTTATAGAATCGGCGATGGACTGCATGGCAGAATCGGTAACGGCTTCATTCAGATTAGAGAACACATCGTTTACCTTGTCGAGCAGTTCGCCTGCTTCATCAAGAGCAACAATGGTGTTTTTAAAATCCGGGGCTTCGGTAGAGGCAATAATCTTTTCAATTTCGGCATTGTGTTGTTTCATCCCTTCCTGATAGGCGGGCAGGTAGTGTTCCGGCTTGATTTTATCGAACTCAGGCGCCCCAAAAGGAGCGGTCCACTCGGTAAAAAACGGGTTCTCTTCCATCACTTTTTCCTCAGGGTTTTGGTTTTTACAGGCAAACAAGGCCATTATGGCTGCAAAAGCTAACAAAGACAGTTTTTTCATCGATTTGTAAATTTTATATGTGGTAACTGCATCCTTTCCGACAACAAATGTACAATATTCATCATATTACAAACTCTGCGCCTCTGGGCAAATGCTGCGCGGTAAAAAATTTCGCGCAGAGAGCGCTAAGAACCGCAGAGACCGCATCGAATTTCTGTTTGAGAAGTTATTCCTCTCTATGTCTCTGCGAAAACTCTACGGCCTCTGCGCGAAAAAAAGATCTACCTTTAATCCTTCGTTTTTGTTTAACATTATTTTTGAATTCTTCATCAAACTGTTTGTAAACCTATTTGTTATTCATTCATCCATTAATCGAAATCTATGAAAACAAAACTTTTCGCTCTGCTCATGGCACTGATGGTGCTGGGAGGCGTTTCGGCCCAGGAACCCGAAAGTCCGAAATTTCTGTTTGGCAGTGATAAGGTGCTCCTATCAGGCTTTGGAGGACCCCTGGTTGAGTTTTGCAGCATCGACAAGAGATTTGCCCTTTACAACGGGGGAGGAGGAGCGCTACTCATCAACCAGACCTGGTTTATAGGGGGTTACGGGATGGGAATTGCTACTGCACACTATCGCGAAGACCTGAAAGACATTACCGGCATAAACAGGCCCAAACTCTATTTCGAGCACGGTGGCCTTTGGCTGGGATACATCCACAGGTACCAGAAAACGTTTCATGCTGGATTCAGCCTGAAGCTGGGCGGTGGAGAGATTTCACTGGTGGACGAGTTTTTTCAGTATGGTCCGCTGGATCAGAGAAAAGCGGTCGACAGAATTATGGTAGCGATTCCTCAGTTGGAAGGAGAGATCTCTCTGGCACCCTGGGTGAAATTCAACATGGGAATCGGCTTCCGGTACGTATCAGGCATCGATAAAAAATATCAGGTTAATGGCCAGGAGGAAATATTCTATTATGACAAAAAGCATTTCAGCAGACCGTTCCTCAGTGCAGGGGTCTATTTCGGTTATTTCGACCAAACCAGATAACAGAATGTATCTTATAAACAGAAGAATTTCAAAGTGGATTCCGGGATTTCTTTTGCTAATCCTGTGGCTGGGTTTCCTGATGCCCCTGAGCGCAGAACCCAAAAAGCTTACCATTAGCGGTTTGGTAAAAGATGGCGGAAACGGTGAGTCGCTCATCGGTGCCTCGGTATATATTGAGGAGATCCAATCGGGTACCATTACCAATATGTATGGTTTTTATTCTATATCTCTCGATCCCGGAAACTACCGCATCAGGGTCTCCTATATTGGCTTCGAAACAGAAAACGCCACTGTAGCTCTGCAAAAAAATACCACGCTGAATTTTGAACTGAAACCCCGTAAATCGGTTTTGAAAACAGTTACCGTAACCGGAGTTCAGGCTGATGAAAACATCACCTCGAAGGAGATGGGAACCGTGCGGATGGAGATGAAAACAGTGGAGAAGATACCTGCATTGCTGGGAGAGGTTGATGTAATTAAGGCCATACAGCTATTGCCCGGGGTTCAGGCTGCTGGCGAAGGGAATTCAGGATACAGCGTTCGGGGGGGCTCAAAAGACCAGAACCTCATTCTGCTGGATGAAGCGGCCGTTTACAATGCCAGTCACCTGCTGGGCTTCTTCTCCATCTTTAACAACGATGCCATCCGTGAGGTAAAACTCTATAAAGGGGATATACCGGCCAAATATGGAGGAAGACTCTCTTCTTTACTGGAAGTGCATCAGAAAGAGGGCAATATGAAGCGGTACGATGCCCAGGGAGGCATCGGAACAGTTTCGTCGAGACTAACCGTCGAAGGCCCTCTGATTAAAGACCGCAGTTCCTTTATGCTTTCGGGACGAAGATCCTATGCCGACCTGTTTCTGAAGCTTTCGAAAAGAGAGGAGCTGAAAAACAACCGCCTCTATTTTTACGACCTGAACGGCAAAATCAACCTGGTGATCAACGAGAATAACCGGCTGTTTCTTTCAGCTTACAACGGCAGGGATGTGGTGAGCATTAAGGGGGATGAGGAATTTCCACCTTTCAGAATGGGTTGGGGAAACAACACCGTGTCTCTCCGCTGGAATCACCTGTTCTCGCCAAAATTGTTTGCCAATTTCAGCTTTGTATTCAGCAAATACGACTACCGTCTCGGGATCGAAGATGATGTTCAGGGTTTCGAATGGGTTTCTCTGATGGATGATCATACCGTAAAAGGGGATTTTGTGTGGTACCTCAATACCTCCAATACGGTGAAGTTTGGGGCAAATACCACGTATCACGATTTCTGGCCGGGCCTTGCCCGGGGCGAAGGGGAAGAGACCATCTTCGGCGAGCTGAAAATCCCCGAATCCAGGGCACTCGAACATGGTGCTTACATCAGCAACGATATGACGGTAGGGAAAAGGTTTTCTGTGAACTACGGACTCCGGTACACCCTGTTTCAGAATATCGGGGTAGGGGTAGTGTACAACTTCAATAGCGCTTTTGAAACCATCGATTCAACCGTTTATAAAAAGAATGAAATCTTTAACCGATACGGTGGCTGGGAGCCCCGTTTCAGCTTTGTTTTCCTTCTGAACAAGGTATCTTCAGTGAAAGGAAGTATCAACCGCACCCTGCAGTATATTCACCTGGCCAGTAA
>CAZJZF010000304.1:0-2403 GCA_964550385.1 uncultured Lentimicrobiaceae bacterium
TCTTCAGCTGCTTCAAAGAGTGCAGTTATATCCTTATCTTCAACTTCAATCTCTTGTTCCGTTACAGAACCAACCTCAGCCTCGACCTCAACCTCAGCCTCAGCCTCAGCCTCGACCTCAACCTCAACCTCAGCCTCAGCTTCAACATCCTCTTCCGCAACGACTTCGGCTGGGGTAGCTTCGGTTTGTTCCTGCTCAGAGGGTACTTCTATAGGTTCTTGTATCTCTTCTGTGATTTCAATTTGGGTTTCCGCTTCTTCCGGATTTTCTTCAGAATTGATTTCAATCCTTACCGGTTCTTCATTAAAATTCCCCTCCGAATCGAACAGGGGGGTAATTACAATGGGGGCGGACTCTTCTTCTTCAACTTCTTCGGATGCTTCAACTTCTGTCTCTTCAGAAATTACCTCTTCTCTTTCTTCTGAAGCAACTTCATCGTTCATAGCATCCTGTTCCAATGCTTCATTTTCATCAACTTTTTTTTCTTCGTTTTCCATGACGGATAAGTTAAGGGTTAAACATAACACCTCTTTCCGGACTTTCCGGAGCAAGGTTTGAAAGAATCCTGAGAAAGCTTTCGCTATCTCTGGTAATCAGCAAGTTGTTTGTTTTTCCGGGCAAACACTTACCATTCACAGGTGTTTCATTGTGTTTTTACCCGGGTAAAACAAAGGGGCAAAGATAAAAGATTTCTGAATTGGAACTCTATCAGGGAACCAGTTCGAGTGCCTGCCTGAGATCTTCTATGATATCTTCACAATCTTCAATTCCAACAGAAAACCTCACAAGTCCGTCGGTGATGCCGGCTTCCTGTCTTTTTTGGGGAGAGATTTTCGAGTGGGTCATCGATGCCGGGTGCTGGATGAGGGTTTCGATTCCACCCAGAGAAACGGCAAGGATCGAAAGCTTTACGTTGTCCATCAGTATTTTACCTGCTTCCAGGCCCCCTTTCAGCCCGAAGGAGATCATGCAGCCGGGACCATCCATCTGCTTCATCCCAAGCTCATACTGGGGGTGGGAGGGAAGTCCGGGATAAAGAATCCATTCCACTTTGGGATGTTTTTCAAGCCATTCCGCGATGATCATTGCTGACTGCTGCGCCCGGTCGATTCTGATGCCCAGGGTTTTCACCCCTCTCCGGGCCAGATAAGCCTGGTGCGGATCCATGTTGGCACCCATGTTTACCAGCACGGTACGGAGGGTTTTATACAAGTCTTTGCTTTTGGTAACCAGCATTCCGGCAACCACATCTGCGTGCCCGTTGATGAATTTGGTCATGCTGTGCAGCACTATGTCAACACCAAATTCAAGGGGTCGTTGCAGGTAAGGACTACAAAAAGTATTATCCACGCATACTTTGATGCCATGTTCCTTCGCCAGGGCACACACGGCAGCCAGGTCGGTGATGCCCATGGTGGGATTGGCAGGGGTTTCGAGGTAGATCAGCTTTGTGTTCGGACGGATGGCATCTTTCACATGATTCAGGTCGGTGGCATCTACGTAGGTGCTTTCGATTCCAAAGCGGTGAAAAACTGACTCCATAACCACTCTGGAGGGTCCGTAAACTGCATTATGGCTAACCATGTGATCGCCCTGAGACAGCAGTGCAGTATACACAGTGGTTACGGCTGCCATTCCTGATGCAGTTGCAATACCGTCATATCCCCCCTCGAGTTCAGCGATCACCTTTTCGAGATCCCTGATGGTTGGGTTTCCGATACGGGTATAAATGTAGCCATCGCTATCACCGGAAAAGCATGCTGCTCCGTGGTCGGCACTTTCGAATTTAAAGGTTGAAGTCTGATATATAGGTGTTACCGCACTTCCCAGTGGGTCGGCAGCGCCTCCGGCGTGAATCAGTTTGGAATTGAATCCCATCTTTTGTGATGCCATAATGACAGAATTTTAAATTTGCGTTTATCTTTGCAAAGATAGAGGGAATTCCCGGATCAATACGCCGGTTTATACGAACAAAAATAAACTTCACAACTATGGAGAAAGTACAAATGTGGGATCAGGTGAAGATTCATTATACAGGATATCGTCCTGACAATACGGTTTTCGATTCAACAACCAGCCGCGAACCCCTTGAATTTCAGGTAGGTGGCGAGGTGCTGATTCAGGGGCTTGAGGAGGCTTTGCTGGGTATGAAGCCAGGAGAGAAAAAGAGGGTTACAGTCCCTCCGGGTCTGGCTTATGGTGATATCGATCCTGATTTGATATTTAAGGTGAGCAGGAAAGAAGTTTTTGGAAATCTGGAAGTGAAACCCGGACAGGTGATTGAGCTGCCAAACGATGAGGTAGGCGTATTGGCGCTGAAGGTGCTTGAGATCAAGGGAGATAAAGTAACTCTGGATGGAAATCACGAGCTGGCCGGACAAACCCTCATTTTCGATCTTGAAC
>CAZJZF010000304.1:2413-3840 GCA_964550385.1 uncultured Lentimicrobiaceae bacterium
TAGTTATACCGAATCGCACGAACCGGAGTGATCCGCCGGATTACCAGTGAAGGGATCATCATTACCAGTATCACAACTACCAGCACCCCGGCGTTAACCAGCAAAAGGTCGGATAACAGCAGTTTAACAGGTACCCGGTCGAGGTAGTAGCTCTCCTGGTCGAGTTTTAGTATACCTGTGTGCTGTTGCAATAATGCAATGGCTATTGCAATGCTGTTACCGATGGCAATTCCTTTCAGCAGCAAAAAGGCACTGTGATAAAGGAATAGCCTCCGGAGCGACCGGTTGTTCATCCCTACCGCTTTCAATACTCCGATCATCTGGGTGCGCTCAATGATCATGATCAGCAGGATGGAAGTCATATGGATCAGGGCTACCAATATTGTGATTATCAGAATGATCATCACATTCTGATCCATCAGCGCCAGCCACCCGAAAAGCTGGGGGTTCCGGTCTCGTATGCTTTCGGCAAGCATATCAGCCGGTATCACTTCGTTTACCCTGGCAGCCACACCATCCAGCATCTCGAAATTTCCAATCAGCACTTCGTAGCCACTGATCTGTGAGCTGTCCCAGTCGTTCAATCTGGCTATATGCCGCATGTCTCCGAAGATAAACATCTCATCAAATTCGGCCAGGCCGGTTTCGTAAACGCCAGAAATACTGAAACTCCGGTATCTCGGCGGATCCTGTACAAAATACAGAATCACCTGGTCGCCAATGCCAAAACCCAGCTTGCCTGCAGTATGCTTTGAGATCAGAATGTCGTTGCTTCTTTCAGAGGCTTCCAGCAAAGGAATGGCTCCTTCGATGATTTTCTGTCTGAAGAAATCCCAGTTGTACTCAGAGTTAACTCCCTTCAATACAATCCCTTCGATCTGATCATCGGTTTTGATGATGCCCGCTTTGATGCCAAAGGGCTGCACATGAGATACGCCCTGAATTTCCGAAATCTGCTTCACAAGCGCACTGTCGTAAGTAACAGGTTGAAGCTCGTATGAGCTGTTGTTGTCGTACCATGAAATCTGAATGTGGGATCCGAAACCAATGATCTTTTCCCTGATTTCATGCTGGAAACCTTTCAGAATGGCAACGGCAAGTACCAGAACAGCAATGCTTAACGCCACACTGCCTACCGAAATGTTGATGATGGGACGGGTGAAAGATCCTTTGCCCCTTTGAAAAAGTCGCCGCGCGATGAAGAGTTCCGGTTTCAAATGGTGGTGGTTTGTGCAAAAGTAATAATCTTTGCAAGTCTGTTACAGATCGGAATCTTTATGAAACGAATCCTTGGTGCTTTTCTTGTCTTTTTCCCCCTTTTTGCCACAGCACTGACCACTCCGGGCTACCAGGTACCGGTGGTTTTGGATTCAGCATACGGCCAACCGTTTCCTGCTGCCTTCAGAACCGACCTGTATTTTCCGATG
>CAZJZF010000305.1:0-3831 GCA_964550385.1 uncultured Lentimicrobiaceae bacterium
TATAAAGCCAGCTTTATATTCCGTTGTGAAACATTTGTCAACGATTGCATTCTTATATCATACAACTTAAAAACAATGAGAAAGATCATGCGAATTGGGGTGGGTTTCCGATTGGTCGTATCGTTAATGGGTTGCGCACTCATCAGCGGATGCATCACTCCGAAACCGACTGGAAATGAACTCCGTGCCCCCGGACTGATCAATCTCGATACCACCTCAGGTTACAAACCCCAAATTGGTGATTGGTACAGGTTTGAGGTAAGATGGGTCTTGACAGGACATGATCCTTTGCTTTACTGCCGGGAAACACTCGACAGCATCGCTGCCTTTCTCCGGTTTCATCCCAATGTCATTTGTGAGATCGGAGTCCATACAGATTTCAGAGCCAGTATGGAGTACAACGACACCCTTACTTTCAAGCGTGCCAAAACCATTGCAGACTATATTGTAATGAAAGGTACCGATCCAATCCGGATCATTCCTGTGGGTTACGGCGAAAGAGTGCCCAGAGTATTGGACATGGATATTTATGTCCCCGAATGGAAGACAACCGTTCCGAAAGGCGCCCATCTTACAGAAGAGTATATCAATGGCCTGAAAACAAACTATGAGAAAGAGGCCGCTCACCAGCTAAACCGAAGGGTGGAGCTGGTGATTTTCGGGTTTGTGCAAAATGGAAAAAACCAGTTCTTTTATAACTAATTTAGTAGCCCTGTTTTCCGGCAATGATGTTTACCCTGATGCAGAGAAGTTCTCTGGGGAATGACTGAGGTACTTGATATTATAACGCATAAAATCAATTAGATGAAAAGCTTTATTAGCCTGCTTATGCTGCTGATAGCAATGAATCTTTCGGCACAAAAATACGATGTTGAACCAACAACACGTAATTATCCTACAGCCAACCAGCTGAAGTACACCATATACTCTATCGACTATCAGAAGTCGAAAACCCTTCTGGAGGAATTTATCAAGGGTCACAAATATCTGATGGTAAACCAGAATGAAACACGCAGTAGCCATAATTTCGAGTTCATGATCCCCGATACCGATGTTGCCCTGATTGATTCGGTGTGCAATACCCTTGGCTATGTGAGTAGTAAAAATCTGAATTCATATAACAACGAACTGAAGCTCCACGAAGCCAGATTAGAGCTGGAGCGCCTTGAGAAGAAGAAGGCTGAATACGAGAAGATGCTGGCAGGTATGCAGCCGGCAACCTCAGACAAGCATTATGAACACTGGGAAAAGGTACGTGTAATTGAGTCTGATATATACCTTACGCTGATGAATATCAAACGGTTGGAATCAGTAAGAAATCAATATACAGTATCAGTTAGCCTGAACGACGAACAGAGCAGTCCTTCGAGCTCCAAGGTGAATTTTGTGCACATGCCCGGTGTTGAATATGCTGCATTGTTTGTAGAAAATCCTGCCTTCGGGGTGTCGCATCCCTATTATCAGGGAATTTTTCTCAAGTATTTGTTTACCAAAGGGAAAGATTATTTTTCACTCGGTGCTCTCAAACCTCTGAATCCTACCATTAATGATTCCACAGCCTATGATGAGATGTTTACCTTCACATTTGGCCAGGATTGGTACAACAGGCACTTTGGCCGGGGGAAAAACAAGTTCCTGAACCTGTATATCGGGTATGAGGCCGGTTTGGCCGTCTGCTATAAGGAAGACAAACCGGAGGCTATGGCCTTTGTAAGCCCTGGAACAGGGCTGGAGCTTTATAAGAACAAATTTATCCTTGTCGATACCAAAGTAAATTACTTTCTGCCACTTGACGGTATGAATCGGAACCTCAGGGGGTGGCGTGTGGCAGCCTCATTCAATTTCACCTTCTGATCTGTGCCCAAACTGGACGACTGCCGACTACCGACTGCCACCTAAACAACTAAACGCCTAAACAACTCAACCTTCCTCAACCTTCCTCAACTTCCTCAACTTCCTCAACTTCCTCAACGGAACACTATTTGCTTTTTACCATCGTTTAACTGTACATGATCATGAGAACAACGATGGGTTCCAAAAGCATTTACACAAAATTGAACCGTATTGGATTGCACAGCAGACTTATATATCTGCTAATTTTTCCATTAATGGTGCTGGCAGCCGGTTTTGTGGCGCCCCCGTCGGTGCCCAAACGTATTAACACTGCCTATGTAAAAGGCGAAAAGCTGGTGTACAGGGTGTATTACGATGCCATCCTTACCGGAAAAGTTACCGCCGGTGAAGTTTCTTTTACGGTTAAAGAAGGTTCAAGGGTCATTAATGGCCGCAACACCCACCATATTCAGGTGCTGGGCAAAACCAAAGGGGCTTTTAACCTTTTCTATAAGGTCGACGACCGCTACGAAACCTATGTGGATGAAGAACTCCTGATTCCCCGGTTTTTTGTGCGAAGGGTAGATGAAGGCGGGTATATCATAAAGCAAAATGTAACCTTTCATCAGGAATCGAAAAAAGCTACTTTCCTGGATCTGAAACGGGGAAGGACTTCTGTGGTGGAGACCCCTGAAAATGTGCACGATGTGCTTTCGCTGATCTATTACGCCCGAACCATCGATATTGCCAAATCAAAGCCGGGCGATACCTATTCCTTCAATTTTCTGATTGACGATACCGTTTATTCTTCATCGATGGAGATTCTGGGGCGCGAAACCCTCAAAACCTCCCTGGGAAAGGTGAGGTGTGTAAAAATCAAACCCCGTTTGGTCACCGGCACCGTTTTCAAGGAAGACTATGCGATGGAACTTTATGTAAGCGATGACCGGAATAAACTCCCCATATTGATGAAGACCGGTGTAATTGTGGGGAACGTGAAGATGGAGCTCACCTCTTTTGGTGGTCTGGCCAATCCGTTCGATGCCCTGTTGCCAGCCAAGCCCTGATATCGGATCAGATAAATTTTCCGATCTCTTCCAGGGCTTCCAATGAAGATACAATGCGTGCTTCTATCGTTTGGTTTCTTTCCTTCAATCTTCCGTCTTCCACCAGCGCGTAACGACCGTCGGGCAGCACAAACCAGAGGAGGTTTTCCTGCGATTTGCTGTACATCCACCGCTGGTGGGGCTTATAGTTCCACAGGATATTCGTTTTTTTCTGCACCAGATAGAGCATCTTTGGGTTCAGGGTGTTTCCTTCGGAATCCAGAAAAACCCCTGTACCGGCAATTCCGTTCACTGGTTGGGGCACTGGTTTGTCCCAGTTATAGGTACCCAGGTCGTAAATGGTAGCTCCCCGTGTGGCAGCCACCCCCCTGATCACTTCATCCTGCATTTTTGCTGTAGCCAGACTTTTTTCAGCCAGCTCTTTACGCTCTTTGCGCTCCGTTTCGCGCCTGGCCTCCGCTGTCCTGAGCGCCTCCATGGCCTGGTCGTACGCTTTGGTTTCCAGCACGGGTTTGGCCTTGAAGGAATAACTCTTCTTCAGCCTGAACAGACTGATGGTATAGGAATCGTTGTCGCCCCGTGCCAAAGCAATGCTGTCCCAGGTTCCCCGCAGGTATTTTTTGTCGGCAGATTGATCCACTACCTCAAACATCAGATCTTTGATCCCCGTAAGTTCCGGGAAGGCTTTGTCGTCATATTCCACTCTGAAGGCAAAGTTGAGCGGATTGCGACGGTTTATACGGGAGAGATCGCCCGTTTCACCGGTGTTTTCAGCAGGAGTTTCTGTTGCAGTCGCTAGCGGAGTGTTGGTAATTTGCTTTTTTGCGGCAGGCATAACAGGTGCCGAAGGTCCGCTTTGTGCATTCCCCTCCGGCTCTGTATATCTGTATTCCCAACCGTTTCCGGTGGTGTCGAAGTAGTAGAAGTTGTA
>CAZJZF010000306.1:0-3813 GCA_964550385.1 uncultured Lentimicrobiaceae bacterium
TTATATTATACGGCGTTTCTTCCCGAATCCCGCAGATCATTTCTCTGAAATCAGGATCAATTTCTATAGGTGTTTTGCCATATTCACCTTTTACGAGGCTCACAAACTGGTTGTTGTTGTTGGTGTAGGGTTTGTTCCCCTTGTTTTCATCCAGTACGTAATTTACTGCCTGAACCCCAACAATCTGGGAAGTTGGGGTTACAAGAGGCGGGCATCCTGCAGATAATCGCACCACAGGAACCACTTCGAGAACCCTGTGCAACAAATGGTCGAGTTTTAGCTGCTTCAACTGGGCTAACATATTGGTATACATACCACCAGGTATTTCAGCATTTTTCACCATTTCATCCGGCTCGGGCAATCCAAACCATTTTTCTATGGCCTGGGTCGCTTCCAGCAATTTTTCTTCATCAAGTTGCGTGGCACACTCAATGGCCTGATCGAAAAGGGTGTCAATTTCTGCCGGAAGTACATCAGAAATAAGATTCCATTGCCTTGGCATCGGGTAGGTGTCGAAATCGGCATGTTCTTTCCTGATTTCGGCAAGTTCTTCGTTTATCCTGCCAATGACCTCGGGATTTACTCCGGTACTGATTCCCAGTTTATTACAGAAAATCTGCACGATTTCAAAGGAGGGGGCAGCTGGTCCTCCGCTAAAGTTCAGGATAGCGGTATCAATAATGTCAACGCCATTTATGATGGCCACGAGGGTAGAGGCAAGTCCATAGCCTGGTGTGCAATGGGTGTGAAAATCGATGGGGACTTTCACTTCTGTTTTCAGTCCTGAAATCAGTTTTGCTGCTTTTGCAGGCGGTATAAGCCCTGCCATATCCTTTACCGTAATCATATCGGCACCCATACTTTCAAGCTCAAGTGCTTTTTGAATAAAATAGGAAGTTCGGAAAATTTTCCTGGGGAGCTTTTTCATCTGCCAGAAAGCTCTGGCTCTTTCCTTTAGGGTGAACTTTGGGTCCACGGTATAGCAAACACAGCAGTCGGCAATTCCACCCTGTGCCTTTACGTAGCCAATGGTTGATTTGATATTATCATTATCGTTCAGGGCATCAAAGATTCTCATGATACCAATGCCTGACTGTACGGCATTTCGGTTGAAGCCCTCAATGACATTTTCCGGATAGGGACTGTACCCGAACAGATTTCGTCCCCGGGAAAGTGCTGTAAGTTTGCTTGCACTTCCAATTTCCCGGTGTATCGCTTCCAGGCGATCCCAGGGGTTTTCTTTCAGATAACGCATAATCGCATCGGGAACAGCTCCTCCCCAAACTTCCATGGCATAGAAGCCAGCTTCTTTGAAGAGGGGAAGTACCCGATCAACCTGTTTCTGATTCATGCGGGTGGCAAAAAGCGATTGCTGTCCGTCGCGCAGGGTGAGATCCCTGATTTTTATTGTCTTTTCCATAAATGCTTTAAGGGTGAAAAAGTGCGGTACAAAGATAAACCTTACCATGAAAGGACCCAGCAGGCAGAGCGTAATTTTTCTGATTCAGAAATGCCGATGTGTAGAAGCAGGCCAGGAGCCTAAACCTTCAGCGGGAGTTCTGCCGGAATGACCTCAGGCTTCAGGAGTTTGAGGGCCGTGGAGTAGATGCTTCCCTCATCATATCCGCATTCATGATAGAGTTCATCCGGTTTTCCCTGTTCAATGAAAGTATCGGGAATGCCCAGGATGGTTATCCGGGAGGTGTAATTGTACTGGTTTTTGAATTCAGTCAGTGCAGTTCCCAGACCCCCTACTACTGTGCCATCTTCAACGGAGACAATGTGTTTAAACCTGTCGAAAAGGGAGTGGAGAATCTCCTCATCAAGGGGCTTCAGGAACCGAATATCGGCATGAGCTGGATTAAAACCCTCACTTTGCAAACGATCAGCCGCTGCAGAGGCAAAATTCCCAGTGTGGCCGATTGTAATAAAAACGAGTTCCCGGCCATCGCGAACCAACCGGCCTTTGCCGGATTTCAATTCAGTAAATGGCTGCCTCCAATGTGTTGTCACCCCTCTGCCTCTGGGGTATCTGATCACCCAGGGGCCCTGGCCTGGTTGCTGTGCGGTGAACATCATATTGCGCAGCTCCACTTCATTCATCGGAGCAGCAATGGTCATATTGGGGATGCAACGGAAATAGGCCAGGTCGTAAGCACCATGATGTGTGGCTCCGTCTTCACCTACCAGTCCGGCACGGTCGAGACAAAACACAACCTGCAGTTTCTGAATCGCCACATCGTGAATAACCTGATCGTAAGCCCTTTGCATAAAGCTCGAGTAGATGTTGCAGAAAGGGATCATTCCTGCTGCAGCGAGACCTGCCGAAAAAGTAACAGCGTGTTGCTCAGCAATACCAACATCGAAGGTTCTTTCCGGCATAACTGTCATCATCATATTTAACGAGCAGCCGGTTGGCATTGCAGGGGTAATCCCCACAATGGCCGGATTGAGCTTTGCCAGTTCAATGATGGTTTTACCAAAGACATTCTGGTATCTGGGGGCATAAACTGAACAGGGCTTTACAATCTGGTGTCCTGTGGCTTTGTCGAAAATACCGGGAGAGTGAAACTTGGTTTGGTTCAGTTCTGCCTTGGCATAACCCTTTCCTTTTACTGTAATGCAGTGAAGTAATTTTGGCCCCGGGATTTCTTTCAGGTCTTCAAGCAAATGTGTTAATCTGAGCACATCGTGGCCATCTACTGGCCCAAAATATCTGAATCCCAGCGATTCAAAAAGATTGCTTTTGTTAAAGATGGAAGTTTTTACGGCTTTTTCAATCTGCTGAACTATTCTTCGGGTATTGGGGCCATATTTCGAAACGCCACCCAGCATGTTCCACACCCGGTTTCTGAAGCGGTTGTAAGTTTTTGATGTTGTGATGTCTGTGAGATATTCTTTCAATGCCCCAACATTTTCATCGATGGCAATTCCGTTGTCGTTCAGAACAACCAGGATGTTGGCCTTTTTCCATCCTGCATTGTTCATTGCTTCAAATGCCATACCGGCTGTCATAGAACCATCTCCGATCACAGCAATGTGATGACGGTCATTTTCTCCGCGCAGTGATGCAGCTGTTGCCATTCCCAGGATGGCAGAAATGGAGGTGGAGGAATGTCCGACTCCAAATGCATCATATTCACTTTCCTTCATTTTTGGAAAGCCACTGATTCCTTTGTACTTTCGGTTCAGATAAAAAACATCTTTCCGTCCGGTAAGTACTTTATGTGCATAAGCCTGATGTCCAACATCCCATACAAGTTTGTCGTAAGGTGTGTTGAAAACATAATGAAGTGCCACCGTCATTTCAACCGCACCAAGACTGGCACCAAAATGACCGGGATTTATGGAGAGTGCATCAATCAGGAATTCTCTGATTTCATCGCATAAAGGAACCAGTTGTTCATGGCTGAGCAACCTGAGATCAGCAGGCAGGTTTACCTGATTTAGTAAGTTATTGTCCTTCAGCATTATATCTTCAATCATCCTATAAACCTACAGAAACACAAAGTTATTAAAAATGCTCAAGCTAAACAGTTCATCAAAGGGAATGTTGGAACCGCAGGGTTATTTATAACTTTGCCGGTCTAAAACTACTTCGAATGGCGGTATGCGGAGCGATAGGAGTATTTGATTCCGGACTTGGAGGCATTTCGGTATTGTCAAGTCTTATGGAGGAGTTGCCGGATGAGCGCTTTTTGTATTTTGCCGATTCTGCCTGGTGCCCTTATGGTGACCGCAGTGCTGAAGAGATACAACAACGCAGTGATATTATATCGCGGTTTCTTATCGCCAGGGGTGCAAAAGCCATCG
>CAZJZF010000307.1:0-3796 GCA_964550385.1 uncultured Lentimicrobiaceae bacterium
CAAATCCAACCGCTACTACATCAACTTTAATTCTTAATGGAGTTATCTTTGCTGATGAAGGTATTTATGATGTGGTTGTTGGTGCATCCTGCGGCACACCGCTTATGAGCAGCACGGCCACATTAACTGTAAACCCATTGCCCACTATTGCTATTGATCCTGTTCCGGCAGGTCCTGTTTGTGCGCCCCATTCCCTGCTCTCGGTTACCAATGCAGCTTTACCGGCTTATCAGTGGAAGCTAAATGGTTCTGATATTTTATCTGCCAACGCATTTGACTATCAGTTAACCCTGCCCGGTAATTATTCTGTTGTGGTAACTGACGGTATTACACAATGCCAGAATACTTCTTCAGCCATACCAATCGTAATCAGCCCGGATCCTTCTGCCATTACCATAACTCCCAATCTGTCTGACCTATGTGAGGGAATGATCCAGCAACTAACTGCATCAGGGGGTATTATCTCCTTGCCAACAATCGGAACTGGAACCAACCAGAACACCAACACCGCCTATCCGACTCCTTATGGTGCTTATTATGAAACCTCACGTCAACAATACCTGATTCTGGCATCAGAACTTTCCGGAGCAGGTATCCTGCCAGGGATTCCCATCCCCTCCATTGCTTTTGACGTTACAAACATCAACAGCGCCGGGGTTCATGTAAACTACACCATCAAACTTGCCCATACCACAGTTGCTGCCCTTACCACAACCTATGAAACTGCAGGATTGACTACTGTATTTGGTCCTCAGGATTACACCCCGGTTGCCGGATGGAATACCCATAATTTCACCGCCCCGTTTGTATGGGATGGCACCTCGAACCTGCTGGTTGATATCTGTTATGCAAACGATCCAACCGGTGCAGGGAATTTCTTTACCTACAATGCATCTGTAAACAGAACCAGTACTTCGTTCAACAGCGTAATCACCAGCAATGCCGACAACACGGATCATTGCCCATTGGTTTCCGGTACAATTAGTACACTGAGGCCCAATATGCAATTTGGAATTCCTCAACCCGTTACCAAAAACTGGTCACCGATAACAGGACTTTACACCGATGCTGCTGCCACCATACCTTACCTTGGTGGTGATGTGCCCGTGGTTTATGCGCTGAATGGTCCGGGAAGCTATTCCTACACATTCTCATCGGTTAGCCAAAACCAATGTACTACAACCGGTTCTGCTATCATAAACGTAATTCCGCTGCCCACCGCCACAACCACATTGTCAGCAACCGAATACATCTGCCCGGGCGACAGCAAGACCCTGACGGTAGACCTTACCGGTACCCCGCCCTGGTCTTTGACGGTGAATGACGGAACCGGACCTGTGGTTGTTGCAGGCATCATGACCAGCCCGTGGACCTTTACTGCAACGCCAACCCTTGCAACGACCTATACCGTTACATCCGTTACAGATGCCAATTGCACCAACAGCTCAACCCTTTCGGTTACAGTTGATTTCCACCCGGTACCTGCCCCGGTAATTTCGGGTTTTACTACTCCGATCTGCCCCAACAGCACAACGGTGCTCGATGCAGGAGCAGGCTTCAGCAGTTATATCTGGTCTGACAACAGCACACAGCAAACCCTTTTGGTGGATGGCAGTGCCATGGGTGGAAATTCCAGCGCCACTTATTCTGTTACAGTTACCAACGCCTTTGGTTGCGCTGATTCCTATTCGGTTACCATCACCACCTTCCCGGATCTGCATGCGGACGCTGGAATGGTTTCTCCATTCTGCTACGGTTTCTCCGGACAACTTGATGCCAATGGAATTGGAGGAGCAGGCACCTACATCGCTTACAACTGGAGCCCCTCCACAGGACTCTCGGCCATCAACATCAAGAATCCGGTAGCTTCTCCAACTGCCACAACAACATACACTGTAACCATTACAGATCAGAACAACTGTACCGCCACCGATGACATTGTAGTTACGGTATATCCGCTGCCAGTGGTAAGTCTTACAGGACTGGGTTCAGGCTATTGTGTGGATGCACCTGCGGTAGCCCTGGTGGGTTCGCCTGCAGGAGGTGTCTATTCCGGTGCCGGAGTTACAGGCAACCTCTTCGACCCCGCTCAGGCTGGTCCGGGAATTCATACTGTAACTTACACCTATACAGACGGAAATGGGTGCACCAATTTTACAACCCTTGCAACGGAGGTTTATGCGTTGCCGGTGGTGACCTTTAGCACTACAGTCCAGATTTGTGTCAATGCCAATCCCATTGTCCTGACCGGGGGGTTGCCAGGCGGCGGCTCCTATTCAGGACCGGGTGTGTCGGGAGGCCTCTTCAGCCCAACAGTGGCAGGATCCGGGAATCAGGTGCTCACATATTCTTATACCGACGGGAATAGCTGCACCAACTTCGCCAACCATACGATTCTGGTTCATGCTTTAACTCCGCTCACTTTTCCGCCAATGGCAGGTATTTGTATTTCAGAAGCTCCGTTTGCCCTTGCAACAGCCATGCCTGCAGGAGGAACCTATACCGGAACAGGGGTTAGCAGCAATTCTTTTGATCCCGCAGCAGCCGGTGCCGGAATTCACACAATTACCTACACCTATACAGATGGAAACGGATGTACCAACAGTATCACCCAGACCATTCAGGTTTACCCGTTGCCGGTGCTGGTGATGAGCAATCCAGCAGGTATCTGTGCAGGAAACAGCACGCAAATTGAAGTTTCTCCGGTAGGAGTTGGTGGGTTTACTTTCTTGTGGAATAACGCCACTTCTCTGAGCAGTGCCACAGTTTACAACCCTATTGCCACCCCGGTAAATACCACTACATTCACTGTGACTGTAACTGATATGCGGGGTTGCAAAAAAACAGGCAGTGTAGCCGTTACGGTGAACCCCATTCCAGTAATTACGCTAAACCCAAGTATAGACCTATGTGAAGGATCTGCCACCCAGCTTAATGTACTGGTTTCTCCTGCAGGCACATACAATTACAGCTGGAATAACGGAGCGACCCTCAGCAGCACTTCTGTGGCCAATCCTGTTGCCTCACCATCTACATCCACTACCTACACCGTTATCGCTACTAACAGCATAACTACCTGCAGCAAAACTGCCCAAACCGTGGTGAATGTTCTGCCGAATCCAATCCCTGTTATCACAGGGCTGAATACCAATTACTGCCTGAATGCCACACCTGTACTATTAACCGGTAATCCGGCAGGGGGTAGTTTTACCATCAACGGCCAGCCTGCAGTATCAATGGATCCATCACTTCTGGGTAGCGGAACCCATACTGTGGTTTACCATGTAACCCAGGCCAACAATTGCACAGCCAGCAAGAGCCAGTTGATAAACATAAGGTCGGTTCCAACAGCCGATGCCGGGCAGGATGTAAGTGTTTGTACAGGATTCCAGGTAATCCTCGGAGCTTCAGCCACCGGTGGTTCTGCACCCTATACATACCTATGGGCTCCAGCAGGAATGGTGAGCAATCCGAATATCAGCAACCCCTCCACCAACCCCAGCACCACTACTACCTATACCGTGGTTGTAACCGACCAATTCGGGTGTTCTTCGAGCGATGAGGTGGTTGTGAATACTACGTCCGTTCCGGTTGCCAATGCCGGTCCCGATGTAACCATCTGCAAAGGACAGGGAACCCAGCTCCAGGCATCAGGAGGTACTACCTATGCATGGGTACCCGCCACAGGCTTGAGCAACCCCAATATTTCAGATCCGATTGCCTCACCCACCGTAACCACCACCTACAATGTAATTGTTGTAAGCTCCTGTGGCATTGCAGCCGATCAGGTAGTGGT
>CAZJZF010000308.1:0-3788 GCA_964550385.1 uncultured Lentimicrobiaceae bacterium
CTGCTCGCAGGTTTTGTGCTCATCGGCATCGGAAATACCATCATGCAGGTATCGGCCAACCCGCTGATGATGGATGTGGTAAGCCCCAAAAACCGTTCAAGCTACCTCAGTTTCTCCCAATTTATCAAAGCCATCGGTTCTATGGTGGCTCCTTATGTAGCGGTGTTTTTCGCCACCCGTTACGGCGACTGGAAACTCACCTTCATGTCATTTGGCATCGTTTCTCTTTTGTCGATTCTCTGGCTCTACCTAACCCCGATCAAAGAGGTTAAAGTGACCCAAAAGAGGGCAACCTTCGGGTCAGCTTTGGGCTTGCTCAGAATTCGCTATGTTGTAATGATGGTACTCGGAATATTCTTTGTCGTAGGTATCGATGTGGGAATTAACGCAGTATCCGGACAGTTTCTGATGGATAAACTCGGCATGGATTCAGAACCGGCCTCACAGGGACGAAGCCTCTACTTCTTTGGCAAAATGCTGGGCACCTTTGCAGCTGCTCTGCTGTTAACCCGCTTCAAACCAGGCAGATTCCTGTTTTTCTCCTCACTGGCTACTCTGGTTACGATTATTGCCTTCATGTTCTCCCCTTCGGCAACCTACGCATTAACGCTGATGTTCCTCATCGGAATATCTGCAGCCGCCATCTTCCCGCTCATTTTTTCCATTACCGTCTCGAAATACGAAGAGTTCACCAATGAAATCTCAGGGCTGATGATTATGGCGGTATCAGGCGGTGCATTCATACCCCCCCTTATTGGTTGGATTACCGACATATCAACCGTCACCGCCGGCATGTATGTTCTGGCTGCCTGTGCTTTATACCTGATCCTGATTTCACTGCCCGCAATGAAAAAAGGCTCCATAGGTCAGGCTTAGATGAAAGGGAATTCCGGACAGGAATCCTCCAACCCGGAGAACCCCTGGCGCAAATCGAGCCAGCAGGTAATGCCTTTCCGTTTGCCTGAAAATCTTCATGGAAAATACGACCTGTTTCCGGCGCATCCGTTGGGTGCTGGCATGATCAAGGATGGGGCATATTTGTTGGCCACACATATCCTTGAAGAGAAAGTTTTACTGGTAGATGGTGATACTGGGGTGTTTTTCGAATCCTTCAGGGAAAAGCTTTCAGCAGAATTAACTAAAAATGGGAAATCCTTCAGGTGGTGGCCGATGACGGCTCTGATGCTACCGGAAAAGGAGGTTTTGCAGATTACCGAACCTTTCTCCGGTGGGGATGATCCTGTTTTTGGACATCGTACCACTCTGAAATTGAATGATTTCTTCGATAAAGCTGCGTTTAGCTCCATTCATTCAGACCCTGAAGCAGTTATCAATATTTATTACGGTACCGGAGCCGCTTTGTGCCCGATACCGGGTTATCTGCTTTACATCACCGTTCCTAAAAATGAACAGCAGTTTCGCACCAGAGCCTACAGCATTGCAAACCTCGGACTTAACCATCCGCTGGACCCCAAAACCGCCTACAAACGCTTCTATTTCATCGATTGGGTTCTGGTGCGGAATCATCTGGCACAGATTGCCCCCCGGGTGAATATTTTTATCGACGGTCAGCAGAAGGACCATTTTACCTGGGCAGAAGGTGATGTTATCAGAAGCGGCCTTTCTGAACTTGGCCGAAACGTATTCAGGGTGCGTCCCTGGTTCGAGCCAGGCGTATGGGGAGGAGACTGGTGCCTTCAAAACATCCCCGATCTCCCGAAAGATGTTCCCAATTACGCATGGTCGTTTGAGCTGATCTCTCCCGAAAACGGACTGATCTTCGAAAGCGACAACCTCCTGCTCGAAGTGTCGTTCGACCTTCTGATGGCGCTGGAAGCACCGAATGTGCTGGGAAAAGCCTTTGAACGGTATGGCAGCGAATTTCCCATCCGCTTCGACTTTCTTGACACATTCAACGGCGGAAACCTCTCAGTACAGTGCCATCCGCAAACGGAATATATAAAAACCAACTTCGGAGAAAACTTCACCCAGGAAGAGGCCTACTATATGCTTGATTCAGGGGATGATGCAGTAGTTTACCTCGGGTTTCAGGAAGGGATAAATCCGAAGGAATTTGAGCATGAACTCACTGAAAGTTTTGCGACCAACACACCTGTGACCATTGAAAAGTACGTCCAGAAACATCCCTCCCAAAAGCACGATTTCTTTCTGATACCTCCCGGAACCATACACGCCTCCGGAAAAAACAACCTGGTGCTCGAAATCAGCACCACACCCTACATCTTTACCTTCAAAATGTACGACTGGCTTCGTCCCGATCTCGACGGAAAGCCACGCCCCCTGAACATCGAGAGAGGGATGGACAACCTCTGTTTTGAACGGCAGGGTGACTATGTGAAAGAACATCTTATCAGTAAACCTGTGCTGCTGGAACAGGAAGAAGGTTGGGAAATATACCATCTTCCGACCCATCCGAACCATTCCTACAACGTCCGGAGGATTGTTGTAAATACAGAAATAACCCTCGCCACCTCAGGGAGCTGTCATGTGTTTAATTTAGTGGATGGCAGCATTATACATCTGGTTACCGAAAGTGGTGTATGCGAAGATTTCCATTATGCCGAGACCTTTGTGGTACCCGCTGCTGCCGGCAGTCTCCGGCTTATCAATCCCAACCCCGGCAAGCCCCTGATGCTGGTGGATGCCTTTATCAAAGAAAACCTTACCGTATGAAGAAATACATCTTACTGCTGATGGCCCTGTTTTGGCTGCATCAGCTGGAAGCACAACCATCAACCGACGGCCAGCTCATCAACGGCTATGCCGGCAAAGTGGATGGTGTCGATTTCAACTACCATTCCTCCATTCCGGTAGCACGCGAATGCATGCTGATCAGGGCTACCGACGGCCGGTCTTCCATGACGTGGAATACTGCCCCGGCGCCTCCCAAATTACAGGGTGCAACAGCAACCTTTGTCTGGCTGGCAGGCATCGGTTCTTCCCCCGGACTGGCAAGTTTTGACGTGGAAGTGAATGGAAAAAAGGAGTTTACTTTCTGGGCCGATGGAACCAATGACTGGAACTTTCAATCTGCCAGCGGATCCAGCCTGTCGTTTCATACCGACATGGTGGACCAGCATGGCGACCGGTTTGGATTCATGCGGCTTACCATGCCTGTAGCGGGATTAACCCCGGGTAAACCTTTGCAAATCAAAGTAACCGGTGGTAAATTCGACAAAACCAGCTGGTACATGACCTTCAAACTACCGCTCGAAAGCGGTATGACCCTGAAAGCATTGCCAGCCATTGCCCGAAGCGGGAAAGACAATTCTCAGCTTGGTGCCGTCGGTATTCTCCATTTTGGCGATCCGACCCTGGCTTCCGTTTATATCGGCGGAAAGAAAATCTGCGATACAGTGGTGAAGTACGGTTACAACTACATCAGAATAAAACTTCCTGTAGTAACAAAGAAAACTACCACCAACTATAAACTCGAAGTGGCAGGCAAAACCTGGAAAGGAACCCTTGATATGCTGCCGGTGAAGGAGTGGAAAGTGAACTTTGTGCAGCATTCCCATACCGACATCGGTTACACCCGTCCACAGACCGACATTCTGGCAGAACACCTTCGTTTCATCGATTATGCCCTGGATTACTGCGACATCACCGACAGCTATCCCGAAGAGGCAAAATTCCGCTGGACCTGTGAAGCCTCCTGGGCAGTGGATGAATACCTGAAATGCAGGCCGGAAGCCCAGATTGAGAGACTCAGAAAGAGGGTGGCAGAGGGTCGGATTGAAATTGCCGGGATGTATTTTAATTTCGAT
>CAZJZF010000309.1:0-3780 GCA_964550385.1 uncultured Lentimicrobiaceae bacterium
CTCGGCAAGCGTCCGCGTACGAGGCCAGTGGTGATGAACCCGGTCGACCATCCGATGGGTGGAGGTGAAGGTAGGGCTACCGGTGGTCACCCACGGTCCAGGAAGGGTATTCCGGCCAAGGGTTACAAAACCCGTTCGAAGAAGAACCCCTCCAACAATTACATCATCGAGCGCAGAAAGAAATAATTGGTAATCTATTTAACAACGACGTAATATGAGCCGATCGCTGAAAAAAGGACCCTATATCCACTATAAACTCGAGCAAAGGGTGCTTGAAACGCAGGATTCCAAAAAGAAATCCGTCATCAAGACCTGGTCGAGGGCCTCTGTGATTTCCCCTGATTTTGTAGGGTTGACCATTGCTGTGCATAATGGAAACAAGTTTATTCCCGTGTATGTAACCGAGAATATGGTAGGGCATAAACTGGGTGAATTTTCCCCCACCCGTACCTTTAGGGGACACGCCGGTAACAAGAAGAAATAATCGCAGGACGTACCCCTTGATACTATTACGGTTCTGAGGAAAGAAAAAACATTGAACAATGGGAGCAAGAAAAAGAATAGCAGCAGAAGAGCGCAAAGAGGCAAATAAAAGCCTGTATTTCGCTAAGTTAAACGATTGCCCTTCTTCACCGCGAAAGATGCGCCTGGTGGCCGATATGATTCGCGGGATGGAGGTGGAAAAGGCACTTTACGTGCTGAAGACCTCGCCAAAAGATGCCTCTGAGAAGGTACGCAAACTGGTATTGTCTGCAATGGCAAACTGGCAGCAAAAGAACGAAGGTGCCAGAATGGAGGATAGCCGGTTGTACATTAAAACCATCAATGTAGATAGCGGCAGGATGCTGAAGCGTCTTCAAACAGCACCCCAGGGGCGTGCCCACAGGGTTCGCAAACGTTCAAACCACATTACGGTTTTCCTGGGCAGCAGAAAAGAGGATGAGGCTGCTCTGCTTGCCATGCAGGAAGAGGTGAATCAAGAGACTGAAAATTAAGAAGAATCATAACGCAGAGAAATAATGGGACAAAAGACTAACCCGATTGGCAACCGTCTTGGTATCATCAGAGGATGGGATTCGAACTGGTACGGTGGCAAAAGCAGGAGTTTCAGTGAGAAATTGCACGAAGACTTCAAAATCCGTCAGTATCTGACTGCAAGGCTTTCCAAAGCCGGTGTTTCCAGGATTGTGATTGAGCGCACCCTGAAGCTGGTTACCGTTACCATCTTCACTGCACGCCCCGGTATCATCATTGGAAAAGGCGGACAGGAAGTCGACAAGCTGAAGGAAGAATTGAAAAAGGTCACTAACAAGGAGATCCAGATCAATATTTCTGAAATCAAGCGGCCTGAACTCGATGCTTTCATCGTGAGCCAGACCATCGCAAAACAGATCGAAGGACGTGTTTCATTCCGCCGTGCCCTGAAGACCGCCATTGCATCCACCATGCGTATGGGAGCCGAAGGAATCAAGGTTCAGATCAGCGGCCGTGTAGGTGGTGCCGAAATGGCCCGTACCGAAGGTTACAAGGAGGGGCGCACCCCACTGCATACTTTCCGTGCCGACATCGACTATGCACTGAGCGAAGCACATACCACCTATGGCCGTATTGGCATCAAGGTGTGGATCTGCAAAGGCGAAGTATATGGAAAGAGGGAATTCTCCACCATTGAAGGTGCAGTAACACAGAAGCCCGCCCGCCCGGCAGGCAATGTTACACGCGGCAGCCGTGGCCCACGCAGGAAAAAATAACCTATTGCAATAATCCGAAAACGATATATCCATTATGTTACAGCCAAGAAGAACGAAATTCAGAAAGCAGCAGAAAGGGCGCATGAAAGGGAATTCACAGCGGGGCAACCAGCTGGCTTTCGGCACCTTTGGAATAAAGACACTCGAGGAAGGCTGGATCACCGGTCGTCAGATCGAAGCCGCCCGTCAGGCTGTTACCCGTCATATGAAACGTGAAGGACAAATCTGGATCCGTATTTTCCCCGACAAACCTGTTACCAAGAAACCTGCTGAAGTGCGTATGGGTAAAGGTAAAGGTTCGCCTGAGTACTACGTAGCCAGGGTAACCCCGGGTCGAATCATGTTTGAGGCGGAAGGAGTTCCCCTCGCCATCGCCAAAGAAGCCATGAGGCTCGCGGCACAGAAACTGCCCGTTACCATGAAGTTTGTGGTACGTCGCGATTATGTTGAAGAATAAAAATCAGGATACAGATGAAACAACAGGTTATCAGGGAATTATCTACCCCCGAACTGATCGAGAGGCTGGAAGAGGAAGAGAGTCAGTTGCAGAAAATGAAACTGCATCACAAGGTATCTGAACTCGAGAATCCAAGAAAGATCTCTGCCTTCAGACGAACCATCGCCCGGCTGAAAACCGAGATGCGTAGAAGGGTGATAGAACAACAAGAGAAAAACAATTAATCCATAGTTGAAGAAAATGGAAATCAGAAATTTAAGGAAAGAGCGTATCGGGCTGGTGGTAAGCAATAAGATGCAGAAATCCATCGTGGTTCAGATCGACCACCGCGAAAAGCACCCGATCTACGGTAAGTTCGTGAAAAGAAGGTCGAGGTTTGTAGCCCACGACGAAAAAAATGAATGCAACATCGGCGATACCGTAAAAATTATGGAAACCCGTCCGCTCAGCAAAAACAAGTGTTGGAGATTAGTCGAAATCATTGAAAGAGCCAAATAGTTATGATACAGCAAGAGTCACGTCTTAAGGTAGCAGACAACAGCGGCGCAAAGGAAGTTCTTTGCATCAGGGTGCTGGGCGGTACTAAACGCCGCTACGCTTCCGTAGGTGATAAAATCATCGTGTCGGTCAAGAATGCAGTTCCGTCAGGAAATGTGAAAAAGGGTTCGGTTTCCAAAGCCGTTATTGTTCGCACCCGCAAAGAGGTACGCCGTCCTGATGGTTCCTACATCCGGTTCGACGACAACGCCGTGGTGCTGCTCAATAATGCAGACGAAATCAGGGGTACACGTATCTTCGGCCCGGTGGCAAGGGAACTCAGGGATAAGAAATTCATGAAGATTGTCTCACTGGCACCCGAAGTGCTTTAATATTGAAAAGTATGAAGAAGCTGAAAATCAAGAAAAACGATACCGTTAAGGTGATTTCCGGTGAAGACAAAGGTCAGCAGGGCAGAGTCCTGAAGGTCGATGTTGAAAAGGAACGCGCTATTGTGGAAGGAATAAACCTGGCATCGAAGCACTCAAAACCCACCTCGAAAAATCCACAGGGGGGTATTGTGAAGCGCGAAGCACCCATCCACATCTCCAACCTGATGTTGGTAGATGGCAAAGGAAACGCTACCAAGGTTGGTAAAAAACCGGACGAGAAGTCGGGGAAAATGGTAAGGTATTCAAAAAAAACAGGGGAGGTGATTAAATAATGAGTTACACACCAAGACTAAAGGAAAAGTTCGTCAGCGAGATTTCTCCTGTGCTGATGGAAGAGTTCAAGTTCAAGAGCGTGATGCAGGTTCCACGCCTCACCAAGATCGTTTTGAACCAGGGCGTTGGCGGTGCCATTGCCGATAAGAAGCTGATCGATTTTGCCGTGGACGAAATGACCCAAATCGCCGGGCAGAAGGCAGTGTCAACAAAATCAAAGGTCGATATCTCGAACTTCAAACTCAGAAAAGGGATGGCCGTGGGCGCAAGGGTTACCTTACGCGGCAATACCATGTATGAGTTCCTCGACAGGCTTATCTCGGTTTCTATTCCCCGTATCCGCGACTTCCGCGGTATCTCCGACAAGGGT
>CAZJZF010000310.1:0-3770 GCA_964550385.1 uncultured Lentimicrobiaceae bacterium
TATAGCGATCTGGCAGAACACTATGTTGTTGAGACGAAATTACTCAACAAATAAGTAAAGAGAAATATTGAAAGGTTCCCTGAAAAGTTCCGGTTCAGACTGACGGATATCGAGAACGATACATTGATTAAAAGCAGAATGTCATCCTCTTCTCTAAGGTCACAAATTGTGACCTTAAAAGGCACGAGGGGCAAACACCGAAAATACCTTCCGTTTGTTTTCACTGAGCAGGGAGTTGCTATGCTTTCGGCCGTCTTGAAAAGCGATACAGCTGTTGCTGTAAGCATTCGCATTATGGATGCTTTTGTATTAATGCGCAACGCCTTTGTTGTTCATGCTCCTCTTATTCAAAGAATTGAGCGACTTGAAGAGTTTAAAAACGATGCCAAAACACGTATAGATTTGTTGTTCAAAGCAATGGAAAAGAATTCGTCCCTCCCCAAAACTGGTATCTTCTTCGAAGGGCAGGTATTTGATGCCTGGACATTTGTCTCGGACCTGATCCGAAGCGCCAGACAATCCATCCTGCTGATCGATAACTACATAGATGATTCTGTGCTTAAGCTCTTTCTAAAGCGGCATGAAGGGGTTAGTGTAACGATTTATACCCGCCATATCACCCCTGAACTTGCCCTCGAAGCAGACAAATTCAACCAGCAGTATGGTGCATTAAGCATCCATCAATTCAATAACAGCCACGACCGCTTCCTGATTATCGACCAAACTATCCTGTATCACATCGGAGCCTCTTTGAAAGACTTAGGAAAAGGTGGTTTGCCTTCTCAAAAATCGACAGTCTGGCACTACCGGTGATGCAAAGGCTGATAAGTGCGAATGAACAGAACAATCCCATTACTCCACCATCATCAACTTTTTCCGGATATCACCCTGGTAGTAAATAGAGTAGCTGTAGATGCCGGCGGGATACCCTGTCAGATCCAGGTCGATCCTGTTCTCTCCCAAAGTAGCCTTATAGTTTTGCCTCAGAACCGCTTTCCCATGCATATCATGCACTATCAACAGAACCTCTCCGGCTGCAGGCAGGTGAAACGGAATAGTGGTGCTTTTATCCGCCGGATTGGGGATGTTCTGTCCTAGCGCAAATCCGCTGTGATTATATGTATCCAAACCAATGTTCACCAGCAGCTCTGCTATATTGGATGTGGACTGGCAAACAATAGGGCCTGTGGCGGTGAAAACTGTATCAGTGGTAAAGACTTTGTACCGTACCACTTTATTGCCCGGTGAAAGGGTATCGCTCCAGAAGAGACCGGTGGTAGTACCCACAGGATTCCAGGAACCTGCAGGGTATTCACGCTGGATGAAATACTGTGGTATCGAACCCGGTAATGGATTGTCGCGCAGTGAATTCCATGTGATGTCAACGATTCCTGTAATGGTGTCAAAAGCTGCAACGGTCACAAAAAGGGTCTGAAGGGTGTCATAAGGTAACCCGGGAATCGGTTTTCCTGCCGTTGAATCGCTCCTTACCTGGAGCAAATAATACAAAGGTTGCACTTGCCCAGCGGTTCCGGCATGGGTTACAGACGTCTGACCCTTGGAGAACAATGAATCGATCAAGGTATAAGGTCCATTCTTCTGGGTAGATGAAAACAGATAATATCCGGCAAAAATCGACGCTGTATCCTGTGGTTCATGCCATAACAAATTCACATTTCCGGAAAGCTGTACATCAGCACATACCACCGGCGGTGAGGGAACCTGTGGTTTAGGGATTACCACTACCCTGTACTTCAGGGAGGTTTTGGCCGGAGCCGGGCAATAATTGTCGGAAACGGTAAAGAAGAATTCGTAATTGGTTACCCAGGGGCAATTAGGGCAATGGTAGGTGAAGTCAGGCAAATGTTGATGTGTGGTTTGCCAGGAGAGGGTGGTCTGCACTGCCGGAGAACCAGCAATAGTGCTGTCGTAATGAATTACAGGGCTCAACATGGCACAAGGAGGGTTTAAACAACCCCACTTCGACACAGGGATGCCAAACTGGGTTCCATATACAGAAAGTTGTACGGTTTGCGGTGCAGGAGATCCGCTCCCAGCACATGAATCGGTATCGGAGGCAACAAGGCTGAAGTTAAGTATGGTTCCGGCATAAACACTGTCGGTAACAAGGCCTGATACAGGCTGCCCGTTGACCAGAAAACCAGGGGCACTATTGGTTGGGCAGGAGATCACAATCACAGGCATTTCTCTTAACACCTCCGCTACCTTAATTCCGGCTTTATAAACAGTAGCTTTGGTAGCAACCACAAAAACACCGGAGGTATAGGAACAGAAGACAATGTCTCCGAAGATCGGATCAAGAATTGCCTGGCTGTTGGAGGGATTATGCACCTGTGACGGGAGAGGGCTGAGAAAGCTGTAACCGGGACTATAAGCATTTACAGCAGTGTTCATGGTAAGCAGGGGCTGAGTCCATGCCCACTTGATGGAGTCACGCTCCCGATCTGCACCATAAGGAATATACCAGTAATCCTTTCCGGCACAGGTAACAATGGGTGGTCTCTCCCCGAAAACCGGAGTATTGTCAAAACATGTTGAAATGGATACGTTAGCATAAGGATACATTACCGACCGGAGGGCAAAATTGGTGTTGCCTGATGCCAGGTTTGTGGCAGGTGCCCTGCAACACCCTTCGAAGGCAAAGTAGTAACCGTTGACCGGCGGAACTCCAGTAAGAGGACCCCCGTTGGGGAAAAAGGCATCGGAGGTATAGATATGCTCTTCCAGGGCACCGCTTCCGGTTTGCGTTGCGGTGGCGCAACTCAGCGCTGCGCCGGCAGGGCAGTTGCATACCGGCGTGATATCATGGATGGCGGTTCGTACCATCCCGATGGAATCGAACCCCGGAGCGTTGGATCTGATCCAGAGGGTATCTGCAAAGATACCGGGACCGGCGCAGTCGCGGTACAGCTTCATCATAAACCTGAAATTGCCACCTGGAGTGCATTCCCAGGCAATTTCGCCACCACGGTATCCGGCATATACCGGTGCAGCTGTGAAAAGATGGATGGTGACGATGACAATAGCCGCAACTGAACTAAATGGTAAACGTGATTTCATACCGGCATCAGGTAGGGGGTTGATGGATAGACATCTGATACAGGCAAAAGGGTGTCTTCGTCAAAAGTTTTTTTTCCTGGTATCTCCTTTTTCCTATGCTCATTCATATAACCAGAAAAAGTTGGTCTGTCCGAAGAACCCCAACCCCTGTCCCTTCCTGAGATTGAGCAAAGAATCATTAACAACCGCTGCATACGTTTAAAAACCAAAATCTCAGCCCCGGGAGTGGAGACCTGAATTCCGTGAATCCTAATCCGTGAATCCGTGGCTCTTATTGATCGTTGATGGCATTTTTCAAACTTCTAAGCACCAAAGACATCATATGAGATCCAACATTCCAGATTTCACCATTTATGGATTCGTATAAATAGCCACGGATTCACGGATGAGTGCGACCAGGGGTATGGCCTGTTGGCTCATTGCTTATGAAGCGTTATAAAGGTAACTTCGCCCATTAACAATTAACCATTGACAATTAACCATTGATCATTGGCTCCCCATGCCCGACGTCCACCCCCCCGCCCCACGCAGCAAAACCAATTTGCTAATTTGGTAATTTGGTAATTTGGTAATTTGCTAATTTGCTAATTATCACATTCTCATAAGCCGCATCCACAGCAAGGATACAAAGCCTGAGTTATTGGTGCAGCGGTTGGGCTATAGCTAAAAAACGAAAAGCCCCCTGGTGG
>CAZJZF010000311.1:0-3761 GCA_964550385.1 uncultured Lentimicrobiaceae bacterium
AATCTCCCAAGCAGGGTCTTTGCTTCATTAAACTCCACTATGATTTCATGGAGGATGGTTCCTGCTGGCTTCACGGCATCGATGATCGCGGATACCTGTCCAATTTCCAGCTCTCCTTCTTCCATATCACCTTTGAACATTCCAAGACCTGCGCGACCTTTTCCCAACAGGGTTTGAAGGTCTTCAGGTGAAGCACCGGCAGCCTCCATTTCGTGCACACGACGGAAGAAATCGTTTTTCAGCAACCGCACAGGCACCAGCTTTTTGAGAGATAGCATGGTATCGCCCTCAGCTGCTTCAACCATTTTTTGTTTAAAGCCCGGATGCGCTGATGACTCTTCCGAAGCGGCAAAACGGCTTCCGATCTGCACACCATCGGCACCCAGAGCCATAGCTGCCAGCATTCCTCTACCTGTAGCAATACCACCTGCTGCAATAAGGGGAAGGTTTGTGACTTTTCGCACCAGGGGGATCAGCACCATGGTTGTGGTTTCTTCCCTTCCGTTGTGTCCACCGGCTTCAAAACCTTCTGCAACAATGGCGTCCACGCCGGCTTCGGCACATTTGGCCGCCCCTTTGGTATTGGCCACCACATGGGCTACACGTATGCCGTTCTCCTGCAGTAACCGGGTGTATTTCATGGGGTTGCCGGCGGAAGTAAATACCGCCGGCACCTTTTCTTTGATACAGATATTGATAAAAGCCTCCGAATGACCGAAAAGCAGAGGGATATTTACCCCAAAAGGTTTATCGGTGGCAGCCTTGCATTTTCTTACATGTTCCTGTAGGAGGTCTGGATCCATTGAGCCGGAACCGATGAGTCCAAGCCCACCTGCGTTGCTCACTGCTGCAGCGAGTTTCCATCCACTGCACCAAATCATGCCACCCTGCACTACAGGATACCGGATGCCAAATAAGTCAGCAATTACGCTCATGCCGTAGTTTTACGGTACACCATAGAAACCAGCGTCTTATCGTCGCCACCCATATTCACCGATAACCCGTAGGGGCGGTTGGCAGGAATGTTGATCTGGTTGTCGGCAGCCTTACCTGTAAGCTGTTCCCAGATGGTGACTGCCTGATGCACGCCGGTGGCTCCGGTGGGATGCCCCCAGCCGATCAGTCCGCCAGTAGTATTGAACGGTACCTTGCCATTGCGGGCCGTATTCCCCTCGAGGATGAAATCGGCGCCTTTTCCGTGCTCTGCAAAGCCTATCGCCTCAGCAGCCATGATACCTGCAATCGAGAAGCAATCGTGACACTCCACGGTTGCAAGGTCGTCGCGGGTGATGCCGGCCATCTCAAGAGCTTTCTTCACGGCTACCGCTGTGGTATCCAGGCGGGTAAGGTCGGCGGGCTGAGCAGTGAGGTCGTTTTCTGCCATTCCCAGACCTACAATTTCTACCGCTTCACTGAGGGGAATTCCGCAACGCTTCAACCCTTCTTCGGACACAATGGCAAGCCCAGAGGCTCCGTCGGAGACTTTGGAGCAGTCGAACACATTGATGTTCTCGGTAAAAGTGAAAGGATTGGGTTTGAGCATGCCGGCACCCATCAGGTCGGGGCTGGAGTTATGGTATTCCTGGGCGGTAGGACAAAGCCTGGCATTTTCGATGGCATTTTTGTACCATGTAGCCATGGCTTCCCGGGTTTTCTCGTACCCAAATTTTGCATAGTAGGCTCCGGCACGGTCGCTGAACTTGCCCGGGAAGAAGTGGGCATGCCCGTTTTTTCGTTCCTTATACCACCCTGCAGCCGCGAGAATATCAGCGCCATACACGGCTTTTACAGAATTTTGCACTTCCACTCCAACTACCAGTACCACATCGGCGGTTTCTGCAAGAACAGATTTTATGGCAGTTGCTACCGCAAGTGCACCGGTTCCGCAGGCCCCTTCAACGCGGACACAGGGTTTGTACTTAAGCCCTTCATCGACCATCGGGAAGAACCCTGCCAGGTTGGCCTGTTTGTTATACCGAGCGGCGATGAAATTACCAACCACACATTCGTCGACGTTGGCTGCACCGCCAATCTGTTTCAGGACACCCTGACCGGCTTCCTTCATATAATCTTCCAGCTCCGGCCTGGGTTTTTTGGGATGAAATTCCTTTCGCCCACTTCCCATCGAGATTGTATTGTAACCGGCAATCAGGTATATTTTTTTTCTGAGTTTCATTGTAATTTCCTCCAGGTTTTAGTTGATATAATCGTTGATAGGACCAAAGGCGTGGAAAAATCCGGTAAGCAGTACGGTATTCACATCGTCTGGTCCATGTGCCACTTTATCCTTCACCAGGTTCTCGCCAATTTCACGTGATCTCTTGAGGTAATCGACAGCCAGGCTGGATCCCAGGGTACTCATCTTCTGCATGTTGGCAAAGTAGGTGCGGAATTTGGCATCTTTACCGCGGTCGCCCACGATATTTTTCCATGGAGCATGACCTTCGGGTAACATACCCAGTTTTTCATCGCAACCCGCAGCGAAAGCGGCGATATCAGCATAAGCACCTTTATCGATGTCCCAGATGGCAACTGGTCTGCCTTTGTCGTACTTCAGGAATCCATCCTTCTGAGAACCATCGAAGTTCTGACCACCCTTTACGCCGGCATTCATCATCCTGTCGAGCAGCGGGCTGTGAATATCTTCCTTCTCCATGTATGGGTTCATCACCTTCATAATAAACTGACACACATCAATACCCACATAATCTATGAGTTGAAAAATACCCATCGGCCTGATCATGAAATCCTGGCTTACTTTATTCACCATATATACTGCCTCGGCAAAAGATACCTCAGGGATCAGACGATCCAGCAGTTTCATGCCAAAGAGGGCATCGCGCATGAAATGGCCGTTGCCAATGAATCCAGCCACATCGTAGGAGGGAACTTCTACTTTGCGCATATTTTTGATGAACTGGGTAACAAATTCGGAGAGTTCCGGTTTTGAGTTTTCGGCACGGATTACCTCTACCAGTTTCTGCACAGCGGGTGGGTTATAAAAGTGCACCCCAAGAACCCGTCCGTCGAGCTTTGCTTCCCGGTCGAGGAGTCCGATGGGAATGGAAGAGGTGTTGGTAAAGAACCACGGTTCAACCTTGCTGTTCTGGTTGATTTGCGAGAACAGTTTCACCTTCAGCTCGGGATTCTCGCTGGCAGCCTCAAAAACGATGTTCACTTCGTAGGCCGATTCAAGGGTAGTAACAGGCCGAACGATGTGCATCGCATCTTTGATGTACTCATCGATGATTTCGGAATTATCTACCAGATCAGCCCGGTCGGCATAGAGAGCCCGCAGCTGGTTGATCTTTTTCTCTGCCGCCTTAAGGATCTGAGCCTGCAGATATTTCATGAGCCCGGTAAGGGCCGTCTGGTTCATGTCCAGCGCATAAATGATGAACTCCTTACTGCGGTTTTCCGGTTTGAGCTTCAGGTCGATCATCTCGAGGGTGGTGAGGAGCAATATGCCACTGCCCATTTTGCCGGCTGCTCCCAACACGAGTACTTTCTGCAGTCTTTCTTCGTAAGTCATGAGTGTAATTATTAATTAGAAATTAGAAATTGAGTTATAAGTTATGAGTTATAAGTTATGAGTTATAAGTTAAATTAGAAATGAGAAATTGAAAATCAGAAATTATATAATCACCAGTATTACTGTATTTTACATTTGAACATTTGAACACTTGAACATTTGAACACTTGAACCTATTTTTCTTTACAAACTTTACAAACTTTACAAACTTTACAAACTTTACAAACTT
>CAZJZF010000312.1:0-3749 GCA_964550385.1 uncultured Lentimicrobiaceae bacterium
TATAGCTTAACATAGGGAGATGTGCCGAAAGAATGGTTATACACTACATCGAGAATCACGGCAATGCCCAGGCTGTGACAGGTATCGATCAGTGCTTTCAGGTCGTTTTTTGTACCATAATATTTATCCACCGCAAAATAGTAATTGGGGTTGTAGCCCCAGCTGCTGTTCCCTTCAAACTCGTTCACAGGCATCAGCTCTATGGCATTTACGCCAAGGGTTTTCAGGTAGTTGATGGAATCAATAACTGCCTGAAAATTATGATGTTCTGAGAAATCCCGCACCAGGAGCTCATAGATCACCAGTTTCTCTGGCTCAGGAGGGGTAAATGATGAATTCTGCCAGGTGTACATTGGTGGTGTGGTTGAGAACACTGTTGCAATGCCGGAGGTTTTGCCGGCCGGATAGGGAAGCACACCAGGGGAAGCGATGTAGGCATCATTCCAGGGATCGCTTACTTTTTCGGCGTAGGGATCTCCAATTCGGATGGTTCCGTCGACCAGATATTGGTAAATATATTCTTTGCCGGGGGTCAGTCCGGGCAGGATCGTCCACCAAAGGTTGCCATCGGGGGTTTTCTGCATGAAACCTGTTGAATCAGGAACCCAGTGGTTGAAGTCCCCAATGGCAAATACATACTCTTTAAGGGGGGCATACAAGGCTAAAATAACCTCTGTTGGATTGATGATATTGATGCCAGGGATGATACCGGGAGGTGGGAGAGCCACCTGTACCGGTTTCCGGGTAATACACCAGAAACTGTCGCTGAGGCTACCTGTAGCATCAAACGCGGTGGCACGAATCAGCGTCTTACCGGGTTGAGTAGGAACATAGTTTGTTTGAAAGGATGAAGAGGTTGTGGATCCCAAAAGGGTATTGTCGGCATAAATCACCATCGAGTCGGCCTGGCTCGCATAGGCAGTGATGTGTACAGTGTCGCCGGGCAAATTGATCAGGTATCCGAAATCCGGTTTCACCAGACTTACCTGCAATCCGGGTTCCCAAACCTTTACATAGATATCACCTCCGCCTGCCTCCTTCCCTTCCAGATAGCTGCCGCCCACTTCCACTCCGCTTCTGAAAACAAAGGCCATCTGCAGGATCTTTTCCTGGGATGGAACAGCATAGTATGCTCTGATGGAAGGCTTTATGTCGAGTCTGTACAGGTTGGCTGAGAGTTTTGTAAGTTTCGTGGATGGGGTATTTACACCCCAGTTGGTTTTTACATACTTCCAGTCGGAAGGAGACTGACTCGCAGCAGTGATCACGCCGGTGTGGGCATATACATCTCCTGGGTAATTTTTAAGCCCTGCAGAGCCCTCTTCTGCATTAAAATAGACAGAAACGGTATCGGAGTCGAGCGGAAAAACCGGAATTGTAGTAACCGTTTGTCCCATGCAAACTGCTGATATTAAAACATATATAGATAGGTGAATGTGTCTGGTCATGTAAAATTTGTTGTTATGAAAAAGGAAACATTTTATTACTAAATTTGTCAGTGACATTGAGGTTTCTTTTCCGGCTTTCAGCAGCAAATATAAAGAAAATCGGAGGGTGAAACCAAAATGTCAGGAAACCAAAACCATAACATATATGAAACGAGAAAGACTCAGAAGGATGGCTGGTGTGTTGCTGATCGTAGTATCGGCTTTTGCTGCCGGGGCGCAGAATGTAACCGTAAGTGGCATTGTAACTGACAGCACATCCGGTTCTTCGCTGTTTGCGGTGAATATTTTACAGAAGGGTACTTCCAATGGAGTGATTTCGGATATTAACGGAAAGTTTACCCTTACAGTTCCGAAAGGGGCTACTCTGGTGTTTTCATACATTGGTTATGTAACGAGGGAGGTTATAGTACAGGAAGGGGCACAGCTTACGATCCGGATGCAATTTGCCACCACCCGTCTCGACGACCTGATTGTGATTGGGTACAGCACCCAGAAAAAGACTGACAAAACGGGAGCTGTGAGCAATGTGACTTCGGAGGAACTTGTGGGCGGTGTGCTTACGGATCCTGTTCAGGGCTTGCAGGGCAAGGCATCAGGCGTTTCCGTCACCAAGAAGGGTGGAGACCCCAATGCCGGTTTCAGCGTGCAGATCCGCGGGGCATCGGGCTTCAATTCCAACACACAGCCGCTGTACGTAATAGATGGTGTTCCCGGGGCAGATCCAACTGCTATTTCACCTGCCGATATCGAGTCCATCAATATTCTCAAGGATGCTGCCTCTACTGCCATCTATGGTTCCAGGGGCTCCAACGGGGTGATCATCATTACCACGAAAAAAGGGGTTGCCGGTCCGGGGAAAGGGCAGACTTTCTCGAAGGTTGAACTGAGCTCGCAAGTCTCATTCGACCGCGTGGCAAAAAAACTCAATATGCTATCAGCCAATGAAATGCGTGTCTTTGTAGATACTTTGCTGCAAGAGAAACTGATTACTAATCCCGATTATACCGTCGACAGCATTTTTTCCGATGGGGGTGCCTCCACCGACTGGCAGGATGTGATTTACCGGACCGGGGTTTCTTCAAGCTCCACCCTGAGTTTGTCGGGGGGGCATGCCAATAGCACCTATTTCGGGTCATTGACGCGTGCCAACTGGCAGGGGGTTATGCGGGGTACATCAAAAGAACGTACCACTGCAAGGCTCAGTATTACCCATAAAGCACTGGCGGAGAAGCTGGTGTTTAGCGGTAACCTGATAACATCATTTGAAAACAACGACTATGAAGATTACGGTGGATGGGGAAAATCCGATATCATTTACCAGGCCTTGTCGAGAAATCCCACAGACCCGGTGTACATTAAAAACAATGCCGATTCCGGTTATTATCAGGCCAACAGGGTTTTTAATTATGAGAATCCGATGGCCATCATCAATGAAATAACCAACATGAGAAATGCGAAACGGATGTTGGGAAACCTGAAAGCAGACTATGAGATCCTGCCGGGTTTTGTGGGTAGTGTAAACCTTGGGTATATCCGAAGCGACCACAATTCCGACTATTTCAGGCCTGCGAATCTGTATGCCACTGCCGATAACGGATATGGCAAGAAGGGCTATGAAAACAACACCCAGAAGCTGATTGAAGTAACCGGTACCTATACCAAAGTAATCAACAAAATGCATAATATTAATGTATTGGGTGGTTACTCATGGCAGGAATCGGTGTACAGCGGGTTTTATGCCCAGGGGGGAGATGCCCAGTCGGAATACGCCGGTCCCGATAATCTCGCTGTACTCAACGATGTGAAATGGGGCGACATTGGATCCTGGAAAGGGCAATGGAACCTCATTGGATTCTTTGGAAGGGTTCAATACAACTACAACAGCAGATATTACATCACCGGTTCATTGCGCAGGGATGGCTCTTCGAAGTTTGGTGCCAACAACAAATGGGGTTGGTTTCCTACTGCTGCTTTGGGTTGGAACCTTCTGGAGGAAGATTTTATGAAGGGTTTTAAAAAGTTCGATCAGCTGAAGTTCCGCATCAGTTATGGCATTGCAGGAAATCAGGAGATTGGCGAATACCGCAGTCTGGTGGTTTGGGAGCCCAGTGGGGTGGCCATCAACCCCGAAACCGGTCAGGAGGTGATCACCTTCAGGCCTGCCTGGAACGCCAATCCGAATCTGAAGTGGGAAGAAACCTCCGAAATTAATGTGGGTTTCGACTTTTCGATGCTCAAAAACAGGCTGAATGGATCTCTGGAGGGATATTACAAAAAGACCAAAGACCTCCTGGGGGAATA
>CAZJZF010000313.1:0-3749 GCA_964550385.1 uncultured Lentimicrobiaceae bacterium
CAACCCACATGGTAAAAAACCTGGTAAACAGCAAGGGGTGGGCTTTTGAGGTGTACCTCGACCCTAACAGTGACCTGAAGAAGCTGATGAATGTAGCACAACCCCCACATCTTTTCATAATATACAAAGGAAAGATCGTATATCAGCACACATCCTATGCCGAAGGGGATGAAGAGGAACTGTTTGAGGAGCTCAAGAAATACAGGTAGATAAATCGCCCAAAAACTTAACTAAAAGATATTTCTATGCCGGCAAAATACTGGATAGTTCTGATTCCTATTGTGTTCTGGGGATCGGCCATTACAGCCCAGGTAACAGGAGGCAACCTGAAGGGAAGTTTCCAGACTGATTTTCAGTATTACCAAAATGACTCCCTGCTGGGGATTAATGATTCAACGCTTCAGGGAAATAGAACAGGGTCGAATACCTTTCTGAATCTGACCTACACCAGTAATAATCTGGAAGCAGGAATCCGGATGGAGAGCTACTTTCCTGCCATCACCGGATTCGATCAGTGGTATACCGGAGCCGGGATCCCGTATAAATATGCCAGATTTTTTGATGACACCTGGGATATTACGGCAGGAAATTTCTACGAACAGTTCGGAAGCGGGATGGTTTTCAGGGCCTACCAGGATTGGTCGCTGGGAGTGGACAATTCGCTGGAGGGCATCCGGATAAAAAGCAAGCCTTACAAAGGAGTCTATATCAAAGCTGTTTCGGGAGTGCAGCGTTCTTACTGGGATCGTTGGGATAAAGAAGATGACAGGGGGATTGTGAGCGGAGCTGATCTGGAAATTGACCTGAACGAAGCATTACCCGTGGTTGGGGTTAAAACCCGCATTGTACTGGGAGGCAGCTTCGTAACCAGAAACCAGAAAGACAACCATCCCATCTATAAAACTCCTAAAAATGTGGCTGCTTTTGCCGGGCGGATGAACCTAACCCGAGGGTCAATAAACCTTCTGGGTGAATATGCCTATAAAATCAACGATCCTTCTGCTGACAACGGGATGATTTACAAACCCGGAGAGGCAATTTTTATGCAGGCATCCTATGCAGTCAGTGGCTTTTCTTTCTCGGCCGGGGTAAAGCGGCTCGACAATATGAGTTTTCGCAGTGACCGCAATGCCGGACTCAATGATCTGATGATCAATTACCTGCCATCAATTACCAAACAACATATTTACAGTCTGCCCGCAGTTTATCCCTATGCCACCCAAGCCAGAGGGGAGATGGGATTCTCACTCAACCTTGGATATAAGATCAAGAAAAACACCTGGCTTGGAGGCAAATACGGTACCGACCTTGCCATAAGTTTTTCAAGGATTACAGACATCACAAGGCTGCCACTTGATTCTGCAACAGCAGTGGGGCAGGCCGGAACCCTGGGATATAACACAGATTTCTGGAAAAGTGGCGAGAAGTTTTTCGAAGATGTTTCGCTGGAGATCCACCGGAAAATATCAAAGAATTTTAAGGTATCCATTGTTTATGCCTGGATCCTTTACAATATTGGCGTAATTGAAGGTCACGTAGGGGAAGAGAATGTTGTAGCACACAATGGCGTAATTGATCTTACCTGGAAACTCACTTCCCGGCAGGCACTCCGCATTGAACTGCAACATTTAAACAGTAAACAGGACGATGGGGATTGGGCTGCAGGAACAATGGAATATACGAACCGTGGTTTCTTTGCCTCCATAGGTGACCAATGGAATTACGGCAATCCGGAAGAATCTCAGCAGATTCATTATCCCATGATATCCTGCGGACTATCCAAAGGGGTAACCCGGATAGCCGCCACTTATGGCAGACAGAAGGATGGAATTTTGTGCATCGGGGGAGTATGCAGATTTGTACCAGCCATAAGTGGTTTTTCCCTAACTATAACATCTTCATTTTAAAATCTTTGCGAAATTTTATGAAACATAGAATTACAATTACCATTACTACGATCCTTCTGGGAACGGTTTCATTTTTCCTGGGATGCGATGTGCTGGAATCTCCTTACAAGAAAGACAATATTACCATTCAAAGTGAAAGGAAGGTCTTGCTGGAGGATTACACCAGCCACGAATGTGTGAATTGTCCGACTGCAGGTATGACTTTACACGACATCATGGATCTGTATGGCGACAACGTTGTTGTAGTGGCCGTGCATGCCGGGCAGTTATCGAAGATACTGATCCCACCCTGCACCTATAACTTTACTACCACCACGGGAGATAACTGGTGTGCTTTTTTTGAAGTAGAAAATCAGGGATTTCCCAACGGCCTGATAAACCGGAAGGAACGGAGCGGAAGCAAGATCATCCCGCACAACAGCTGGGCTACTGTTGTGGCAGAAGAACTGGCACAGCCTGCAGAAGCTGAAATATTGCTGGATGCTGCCTACAATGCCGGCACCGGAGAGGTACAGGTGATGTTTTCAACCAATATCAGGACACCCAAAGCAGGAGAAAAGTATTTCCTGACGATGGTGCTTACCGAAGACAGCATCATCAAACCTCAGAAAAACAACAATCCCGCAGCAGGAACAACACCAGTAATCATGGATTATAAGCATATGCATGTGCTGAGGACGAACCTTACAGATGACTGGGGGATGGAAGTAAATCCTGCCATTATTGACTCCCGTACTGTTAAGAAAATTCTACCGGCAGGCAACGACTTCATCCCGGAGAAATGCCACATTGTAGCCTTTCTCAGCAACTCGGCCAGAGAGGTGCTGCAGGCAGAAGAGATCAAGCTGATTCAATAATCGCCTGAAAAAACCCGATAAAGCAGCAGTGCCTTCCGATGCCTATCGGATGATGTCCATTTCTTCGATCAGATTCTTTGCACCGGCAAACTTATCGATCACAAAGAGCACATACCGTATGTCGCATACGATGGTTCGTTGCAGTTTCGGATCGAACTGAAGGTCTGAACTCATTGCCTCTGAATTACCATCGAAGGCAGTACCAATGATATGCCCTTCGCCATTGATCACAGGGCTTCCGGAGTTTCCGCCGGTAATATCGTTGTCGGTAAGGAAGCAAACCGGCATACGACCATCCACTCCATAACTGCCAAAATCTTTTTTGTGAAAGAGTTCTTTCAGTTTGGGACTGACATCAAACTCTTCATCACCGGGTACCTCTTTTTCCATTACACCGTCGAGATAGGTAAGATAATGATATTGTACAGCATCCCGTGGAGCATAGGAAAGCACCTTGCCATAGGTAACCCTCATCGAGGAGTTTGCATCCGGATAATAGGGTTGTGTTTCATTCATTTCACGGACTCCCTGAATGTAGAGTCTGTTGGCATTTCTAAGTTTATCATCTACCTCTTGCTGAGTAAAAATAACACCGCGATACATATCAAGCAATTGGGACATGATGAGGTAGGCAGGATCTTTCACAAGCTTCTTAATGGAGGGTTTTTTGGCGAACTTCAGAAAATCCTCTTTGGAAGCAAAAATCGATGATTCAAAAATGTCTTCGGCATATTCATTCCAGTCGCCTTTGTACTTTTTATGTGCTTTGATCAGGAAATCGGGTTTATAGGAATCCTGAAGTCCATTGTAGAGTTCCCTCATCATGGTAGCGAACAGTGCTTTTTCAATGTTTGGGTTAAAAGCAGCATACATGCCTTCTGCATCGGCAGCAAGGGCTTCGCCAGCTTCCTTCGGACTTTTTCCTTCCCTGACCATCCTGATGAAGGTATTGCTCTTGTAAGCATTGAAAACAATTTTGGGATCA
>CAZJZF010000314.1:0-3747 GCA_964550385.1 uncultured Lentimicrobiaceae bacterium
TGTTGGCCTGTGATGACCTGCTGATCCTGGGGCTGAACACTTAGATTCAGATAATTGCTGCACTCTGAAAACCTGACCAGGAATGCATCACAGGGTCCACCCATTGAAGACTGGTATGAACCCGGAGTGGACATAAACACTTCATTACTTCTTCCTGATAGATACAGATTGCCAAATGGATCCATAACACAAGACTCTGCAAAACCCCGGATATAAGTGCCCCAGTCCCGAACCCCATTCGTATTGAATTTAACCCAAAAGCCCATGCCAGCATTAGACCATGTATCCTGAAAAGTACCAGGGGTGGCAATCCCTGTAGTAAGATCCGTATAACCCAACAAATATACATTACCGGAAGGATCAACAGTACAAAATTCAAAGTCGCTTTCATAGCTTAAATAACCACCATAGTAGGTGCCCCATTGTCTGACACCGTTGCTATTGAACTTTACCAGATAAGCATCTCTATTGCGATTGGAAATGGTAACATTATGTGCACCCGGGGTTGCAATGTTGTAAGTAGATCTGGTATGTCCGGCAAGATAAACATTTCCTGAAAGGTCAATGCTACACGAGAAGCCATCGTCATCCATATTTCCACCATAGTAGGTTCCCCATTGTCGTACTCCATTAGAGTTGAACTTCACAAGGAATGCATCCCATAAACCTGCCCTTGCTGTTTGGAGGGCACCTGGCGTTGAGATCAAGTATGATGAATTGGTTGATCCACATAAGAAAATATTTCCAGATAAATCCGTTTTGCAGGAATAACCCCAGGTCCCACATCCTCCATAATCAGATTCACCATAGTAGGTGCCCCATTGCCGTATCCCATTGGAAAAAAACTTCACCAGCAATGCTGAATAACCACTACCATTAAATGTTGGTTGATGGGAGTCCTCTGTTGCAATACCAGAGGTTGAATATGAAAAACCAGCCAGCAGTACATTGCTGCTTTGATCCACTGTGCAGGAATAACCAGCATCAATCAGATTTCCACCATAGTAGGTACCCCATTGCCTGATGCCTAGGTGATTGAACTTCACCAGAAAGGCATCATAATTTCCCCCGAAAGTATCCTGGTGTGCATTCAGCGTACTGATCGCATTCGACGACATGGTAGTGCCGGCGATATATACTTCCCCATCCTCCTTCGACCTGTCCACTGCACACGAATACACCCAGTCTGCACTGTCGCCGCCATAGTAAGTGCCCCATAATCTGATCCCATCCGGATTAAATTTTACCAGGTAACCATCATACGAATAGGAAGACCCGTAGGGAAAAAATGGGTTCCCGTGTGTGGTTTGATGGGCACCCGTTGTGGCCAACAGGTTGGTCGATTTCGTAGTCCCTGCCATATACACATTACCCCCTGCATCCACAGCACACGAATATCCGTAATCCTCCAGGTTACCCCCATACAAGGTGCCCCAGATCCTTACAGGGGGATCTATGCGTAACGGCAGGTCTTTGTCATAGTCAAAAAGATCAAATGAAACCCTGTTGCCTTCAACTTTCCATTCCGAACGGATCAATTTGTCCTTCTGGTATACCCTCAGCCTTCCTTCCCGTATTTCTCCAAAGGGTGTTTGCATCACAAGCCATCCATCTTCGGCGATGCTCAGTTCAGCCCCCGATACCTCAAATACGATCTGTTGATAGTCCAAAGCCCACTGTACCAGCCAGTCACTTTCCAGTATGCCATCTTTGCTGTAGTAATGCAAATCCACACCATTCCATACATCTCTGAATGTTATGTCAGCATATTGTTGCACGTTGAGCGCAGGCTCTACTCCATTTGGAACATTGTAATAATTCGTATATCCCGGCAGTGCTTCCCCTTTCTGTATTTTCGGGGAGTAATTGGCATTGAGCCAGTTCAAATCAACCCGGTAGGTACTGATGCCATCCGGAACCATCCTGCCTTCAGCACCGGCCTTTCCGGGCATCCCGGGGCGCCCGGGCTCTTCCTGCCATGAGTCAACCTTGTTCAATTGGTAGCTGATACCTTTTGAAGAAATATGATATACCATCCCCCCGGTATTCCCACTGAACAAAACATCCGGGCGCGACCTACCATACTGATCCCTGATCTGCCCCCTGTTCTCTTCAAAATTACCGGTATTCAAACGGTTACCAGGCTTAACTGCCCCGTTCAGTCCAGCCACACCATGGCCTTGTCCGTGCAGGATCAACGGCAGCAATAAAAACACAACCAAACATTTATGCATTTGCCTTTGTGTTTTCATTTTCGTCAATATTTAAAGATCTTTTGCCAATAATTGCCTTGTGTTGTAGTGATCCTGGTAAGATACCCGCCTTCGGGCAACGAGTAAATATTGACCGAGGTGCTCGTTCCATCACATTTTTCAGATATGAACAACTGCCCCGACAAGGAGAATATTTCAATCAGGTTTATATCTTCATCTGATTCAAAAAACAGAATAATATTTCCTGGTATAGGATATACTTTTATTTTCTCTTCATAAAGGTTCCCAGCTTTGCGTGGAATTAGGGTCTGGCATTCATAAGCTCCCATATCAATGCAACCATCTGCTGGAGAAATTCTTGGATTGTTATCGAGATCAAAGTAGGTGTGAAAATACGTATTATCCCCAAGATCAATGCAAGGTGAAGAATTGCAATCCAGCGAATAATCCCCGGATTGTGGAGATGAAAACTCCGGATCCTGATCAATGTTTCCAAGTCCCTGATTTGCTATTCCTTCAATATCTGAATAATAGCAATAATCCCAATAGTCATTATACGTTGCATCAGTGATTGAGTTTGGCTCATTGTTCCAAATGATAGAATTGAATATCTGATATGAAGATTTCTCAATATACAAACCACCACCTTCATCCAATTCAATAGCATTGTTTGCAATGGTGTTACTGCCAAATTCTATATTGTCCGATTCATATGCATAAATGCCACCACCATTACCCTCATTGGAATAATTCTCTGCAATCAAATTGTTAATTACTTTCGTTCCATTGCCTTCTAATAAATAAATTCCACCGCCATGGTCATTAGATCTGTTCTCTACAACCTTGTTTAAAAATAATTTCACTTCCGGGCCAGGCCCATTATTTGAAAAATCAATGTTATTAATATGTATCGCACCTCCATATTGAGAAGAATAGTTGTTTTCAAATTCATTCTTTTCTATTTGGAATATACATTGGGTGGATGTGGTGTTTTCAACATCCTGAATAAACAATGCAACTCCAAGGTACGAGCTGTTTTGTTCAAGCACATTTTATTCAAAGGTAAAACCTCTTAAAAAGAGTTTTGAATTTTGGGGCACTAAAGGAGCATTTATCAGAAAATCCCCAATGTAAATGGCTCCGCCAGATGAATTAGTATTGGAAGTGTAATTTTGAGTGAAAGAGCTGTTTTCGACAGTAATGAAATTATTATCATGTGATGGGTCCTCCAATTGCGAACCCAGAAATGCCAAGGCACCACCCTTGGTATAAGCCTCGTTATCTTCAAAGTCACAATCGCTGATTGTAATTTCACCTCGGTTTCTGTATGATGAGATCGCTCCACCAGCACCTGTTGCTGAATTACCAATGAAGGATGTTTCGGAAATTTCCATCTGAGCATATTCTAAAGCTATTCCTCCTCCATCTTCATCTGCCGAGTTATATGAAAATACTGAGTTTTGATCAATAATTAAAGTCGAAAGAACAGGAGCGGCACTTGGACTTCGATCATTTTTGACTAATATTGCACCTC
>CAZJZF010000315.1:0-663 GCA_964550385.1 uncultured Lentimicrobiaceae bacterium
AAATCAACCATTTCTTTCTTGCCTATTACCCAAGCTCCCGGCTATGGAATCCCTACACCTATCACACAGCCACACCCCGTAGATATCCATTGTCCTGACAGTGCCCCTTCATTTGGTTGGTTCAGTTATCAGAATTTACCATACTTTTACAGGATCGGACAGCATCAACCAAGCTGCATTTTGCACATTCAATACCCCGGAAATGAATAAAATTCAATGGTCTATTCTACTTGCTGTTAGTGCCTTTTTTGCTTTTCTGGCGTACTCCCGCGTTACCCAGGGGATTGAAAATTCAAGGCTCCCATCAGATCCGATGCAAACCTTCACGGAAAAATCCCTGAATACTGCAACCCTTATGGATTATGGTGCAGGACACTCAGAGCAGGCTGTCCCCCTCGCTGCATTTTCCCAGAGTCCAGCACCCGTTGATGTACAGGTCGTTACCATCAATACCCCGGTCTCTGGCAACAACCTCTCTGCGAGTGAAATCGTTACCATCACGCTTCAAAATCAGGGAACCCAACCCGTGAAAGATCTGAAGGTTGCATTCCAGATCGATCAGTCAGTACCTGTGGTTGAAACGCTTACCCAAATTATTGCCCCGGGTTCAACCTTACAGCATTCATTCACTTCCAGGGCTAATCTGTCCGTTCATGGGTCATA
>CAZJZF010000315.1:673-3740 GCA_964550385.1 uncultured Lentimicrobiaceae bacterium
ACAAAGGTATCCTGGGACCGTTACTGGAATTTGCCCGTTCCTGAAAGAATAACCCAAATCATTGCTCCGGGGTCCACTCTCCTGCACTCTTTCATTGCCAGGGCAAATTTGTCCGTTCATGGGTCATACTCATTCAAAGCATTCTCCATGGCACCCAAAGATGCGGTTCCAACCAATGATACTGCATCCAAAACTGTGGTGAACATAAAGCTCTGACAAAACACCTTTTTTTCTATCACAACAGCTTATCCTTCCCCTGCCAAATGTCTGGGAATTCATACATAAGTAATAGGCTGATGACCCGGAATAAAAGCTCTATCATTAAAATGCTTTTTTAGAAAGATGCTAATTTTGCAGCATAAGCAGCAATAAACTCTTCATGATCAGTTATATTTCCATCGATCCGTGGCATAAAGAACTTTCCGCTCTTCCGGTCATCGATGTCCGGTCGCCGTCAGAGTATACCCGCGGACATATACCCGGTTCGGTAAATATCCCCTTGTTTACTGATGAAGAAAGAACCGCTGTCAGCATCACGTACAACAAAGTATCCAAAGAAAAAGCAGTTGATCAGGGGTTGATATTTGTTCAGCCGAAACTTATTTCCTTTGTTGAGCAATCTCTCACAGTTGCACCCTCCGGGGATGTTGTATTGCATTGCTGGCGCGGAGGCATGCGAAGCCGTTCTTTTGCTGATCACCTCAACACCCATGGATTCAAAAGAGTATTTATAATTGAAAATGGGTACAAAGCCTACCGGACATCTGTACTTTCCTTTTTCGAAAAACCATTCCTGCTTAAGGTGCTGGGGGGCTATTCAGGAAGCGGGAAAACGGAAATTCTTCACTGTCTGGCAGATAAAGGACAACAGGTGATTGACCTGGAAAGGCTCGCAAACCATAGAGGCTCAGCATTTGGCGGTATCGAATTGGCACCTCAGCCCACCACTGAGCAATTTGAAAACAACCTGTTTAAGGATATGCAGGCACTGGATCCCGACAAGCCGGTGTGGATTGAAGATGAGAGCAACGCCATCGGCAGGGTAAATATTCCCAGGGCTTTGTTTATCCAAATGAGCCAGGCACGGATGATATTTCTGAATATCCCGCTGGATCAGCGGGTAAAACATCTGGTAAATACCTATGCAGGCTTAAACCGGATAGCTCTGGCGGAATCCATCCGCAAGCTGGCAAAAAGGCTTGGATATGACCAAACCAGATTCGCGCTTGAGGCACTTGATAAAAGTGATTTTCACAGGGTTGCTGAAATATTATTGTACTTTTACGATAAGTATTATCTGAAAGGATCACAAAAACGTGATGCATCCAAAGTGGTTTCTGTTGATTTAAAATCCGTGAATCATGAAGAAAATGCAGCCCAACTGTTACAGATATCCTTCTGAGCACATCGCTTCCTTCATGGCTACCAAAGGGTCGCTCGAAATTCTGTCGCTGGTACTACTCATGCTCTTTTCTTTGGGGAGGATTTCTGCGCAAACCGTCTTTACAAACGAATATTCCGGGGTTATTCATACCATGGATATGCGTGATTGTGAACTTACCTACCGATGCACTTCCCTCATGTTTGGCGATATCGCATGGCAGGCTGGAAATCTCTACGGAATCCAGGGACTCAGCCTCTATACCATCGATCTCTCAACCGGGTCTGCCACACCTGTAGGTACTGCCTCATCAGGAATTTCCATGCCCGGAATGGTAGGCGACGGAGCAGGGAACCTTTACCTGGGTGACTACTCCGGCAATCTGCAGAAATTCAGCATTGCCAACGGTACTTTCACTGTAGTAGGCAATGCTGGCAACACCTGTAGCGGAGATCTCGCCAAAATCGGAGATACCATTTATATGATTGGCGCCGGACTTACATTGGTGAAAATCACCCTCAACCCTTTCTCCAGCACCGTTATTGGCACCATGAATTTCGGCGGAACCTCCCCTAAGGCTTACGGAATGGTACCCTCAGCATGGTCCGATACACTCATCGTCTCCGTAAGCTACACCGGAGTAAACAAACTGTTCAAGGTTAACACCAACAATGCCTCGGCAACCATTTTCTGCGACAGTCTTACAGCCGTCCCAACCATGTTGTTTGGCATGGCTACGGATGCAGAAGATGCTTACAATGCTGTGCGTGAGGTTAGCGCTCCGAATCTTTGGAGGTTGTATCCCAATCCGGCATCAGACTTACTGAAAATTACTTCCCCCGGTCATAATGCCATTGATTGCAACCTGCAGGTCATGAATATAAATGGAACGTCAATTTTGAACAGATCTGCCAGGTTTTCGGGCTCCTATGTAATGGATGTATCCAACCTTCCTTCCGGAGTTTACAACCTGATGATCCGCAGCAGTAAAGAAACCAAGCACCTGAGATTTGTTATTACCAGATAGCGAATCATAGTTGTTTGAGGATTTTACCATTCCATAGTATTGCTCACAGCAATTGGATTTGTGTTATACTTTGCATTGGCCTGATTTCAGATTCACAGAATAACCTTTATCTTTGCACCCGCATTCGCAAACAGTTTCAAGGAGAGGTGCCAGAGCGGTCGAATGGGGCAGTCTCGAAAACTGTTGATCTCTTACGGGATCCGAGGGTTCGAATCCCTCTCTCTCCGCCAATCAGAAAAACCTCGCAAAAAGCGAGGTTTTTTCATTGTAGAAAACACGCAAGCTTGCTTACAGGGTTTTTGGAAATGAAAAACAAGCCACGAACGAAGTGAGAGGCTGTTTTTCTGATTGATGCCCCCCTCCCGGGTTCACCGAAGGTAATCCCTCTGTTTATTCTGGCACGGCTTTTGTCAACCCCACATACATTCAACCCTTTTAAATATTTTCATCATGAAAAAACTCATCCTAACCTCCGTCCTCGTCTTCCTGCTTGCAGGAACGAACACCCTCAAGGCACAGAATTATCCCGAAGAATACCTCGGCCTTCCCGGTGACAATCTGAATCTTTATGCTGTTATGGACTTGTTCCGTGAATCACCAACGCTCGAAGGCTTCGAAAAAAGCCTGAATGACCCCAATAAGGTGATTAACAACCTTGA
>CAZJZF010000316.1:0-3720 GCA_964550385.1 uncultured Lentimicrobiaceae bacterium
ATATCGTGGTTTCAAGCGAACTGGATGCCCTTTTGCTCGAAAACAACCTCATCAAACAATATCAGCCCAAATACAACATACAACTCAAGGATGATAAAACTTTCCCCTGGATCTGCATAAAAAAAGAGCCCTTTCCAAGAGTTTTCTCCACCCGTAATCTGGTGCAGGATGGGTCGGAATATTTTGGCCCCTACGCCTCCGTGCGCCTGATGAACAACCTGTTGTCGCTGATAAGGCAGCTCTATCCCCTGCGAACCTGTGCCCTGGCTTTATCAGAATCCAACATCAAAGCACGAAAATTCAAGGTTTGCCTCCAATACCACATCAAAAACTGTAAGGGACCCTGCGAGAATCTGCAGGATGAAGCAGAATATCTGCAGTCCATTGCAGAGATCAGGCATATATTAAAAGGTAATATTTCATTGGTAATCAAAACCCTGCGGGGCATGATGGAACAGTTTGCCGCTTCCCTGGAATTCGAAAAAGCACAACAGGTTAAGGAGCGGCTGGTTCAGCTCGAAAAATTTCAAAGCAAATCAGCGGTCGTCAATCCAAAAATCAAAGATGTAGATGTTTTCTCCTGGTTCAGTGAGGGAACACAGGTAAGCATCAACTATCTGAAAGTAGTAGAAGGCTCTGTGGTACAGTCGCATAATGTTGAAATCCGCAATACCCTCGAAGAAGAAAAGGAGGAGGTGTTGCTGTTTGCCCTTACCGATATCCGCAACCGCATGCACAGCAATGCTCCTGAGGTTATTCTCCCTTTTCCGGTGGAAATTCCGGGTGGCTCTCCCATGGTTACCGTACCGCAACGTGGGGATAAATTCAAGCTGCTGGAGCTATCGCAGCAAAATCTGAAATATTTCGTGCTGGAAAAGCGAAAGAAGCAGGAATTGGTGGATCCGGAAAGGCATTCGCGAAGAATTATGGAAACCATGCAGCGTGATCTGCGGCTTCCCGAATTACCTGCCCATATCGAATGCTTCGACAACTCCAACCTTCAGGGAACCAATGCAGTAGCAGCCATGGTTATTTTCAGAAATGGGAAGCCTGTTAAAAACGAATACCGTCATTTCAATATAAAAACCGTGACCGGCCCCGACGATTTTGCCTCAATGTCGGAAATTATTCTAAGGCGTTACAGCCGATTGCTGGCAGAAGGGAAATCCCTCCCCCAGCTTATCATTGTGGATGGAGGAAAAGGGCAACTCAGTGCTGCTACTGCAAGCCTGGATACCCTGGGACTCAGAGGAAAAATTTCCATCATTGGCATTGCCAAAAAACTGGAGGAGATCTACTATCCCGAAGACCCGTTGCCGTTGCACATCGACAAACGAAGCGAAACACTGCGTATAATACAGCATGCCCGAAACGAAGCTCACCGGTTTGGTATTACCCACCACAGAAACAGAAGGCTTCGGGAGGTTAGCAAAACGGAGCTCACCGAGATCAAAGGGATTGGACCTGCCATTGCCCAAAAATTACTGACTACATACAAATCGGTGCAAAGTATGGTGGAAGCAGGCGAAACCGAAGTCGCCAAAACCATAGGTGCATCCAAAGCCAGGGTGCTTTTTGCACATTTAACTGAAAAGTGACATTTTAAGCCAGTGTTAAGTAATCCTGAAGAATTGATTAATTGAATGAATTGCATATCAGAACATTACTGGTTTCTGCTAATTATTCGTTAATTTTGAAGCCTTAAACCAAAAGAGAAATCAGATGGAAACCAATCTGGCTACTATTCTGCTTGTAGATGATGAAAAAGACATCCTTGAATTTCTCAGTTATAACCTGCGCCGCGAAGGGTATAAGGTTATTACTGCCGGTACAGGACGTAAGGCCATCCAAATGGCAGCTGAACACAAGCCCAGGCTAATTATTCTGGATGTGATGATGCCGGAGATGGATGGTATTGAAACCTGCCGGGAACTCCGACAGAATCCAATGCATGAGCATACGGTGAGTGTATTTCTTACAGCCCGCGATGAAGATTACTCACAAATTGCCGGTTTTGATGCCGGAGCCGATGATTACATCGCAAAGCCGGTTCGGCCCAGGGTTCTGGTGAGCCGTGTTAAAGCCCTTCTTAAAAGAGGAAACCTGGCTGCTTTACCAGAGGTTTCGCAACTATTTATCGCCGGTGACCTTACCATCGATCGTGAACGTTATATGGTGATAAAGGATGGAAAGGATATCATTTTGCCCCGAAAAGAGTTTGAACTGCTGGCAACTCTGGCATCGAAGCCCAACAAGGTTTTTTCCCGGGATGAAATTTTCGAAAAAGTATGGGGAAATGATGTAGTGGTTGGTGATCGTACCATCGACGTTCATGTAAGAAAACTTAGGGAAAAGATCGGAAATGAAGCCATTCGGACAGTAAAAGGTGTAGGCTATACATTTGAAGCTTAGGATCTTCCGAAAGAATGAAACAGCAGTTAAGCCCACGGAAACTTGCCTTTTATGCTTCCCTTACAGTGGGAATTTTTTCACTGATTACTGGGCTACTGATACATTTCACCTCAGGAGGGCCATCTGCCTGGTATATTCCTGCTGCTTCTGCTATTACAGGAATTGCCGGCTATGTGGTATTTCTCTTCGTGCTGAAAAGGTTTATCTATGACAGGATAAGACTGATCTACAAGATTATTCACACGAAAAAGGTTGACAAAGGAACCCCAAAAATGAAGGTTCCCCTGCAGATCGACTCCATCGAACAGGTAACCTCTGAAGTAAAAGAATGGTCGGAACAGTACAGCCGCGAAGTATCCCAGCTGAAGGACCATGCCCGGTACCGCAGGGAATTTCTGGGCAACATCTCACATGAACTTAAAAACCCGATTTTCAATATTCAGGGTTATGTGCTGACCCTGCTGGATGGAGGTCTTGAAGATCCCAGAATTAACAGGGAATATCTTCTCAGGACAGAGAAAAGTATTGAGCGGCTTATTGCCATTGTAAGCGATCTGGAGACCATTTCGAGGCTCGAATCTGGAGAATTGCAACTGCAACAAAAGGATTTCGACCTGCTGGATCTGATCGACGAGGTGGTGGAGTTTATGGAGATGAAATCCCGGAAAAGGGGGATTGATGTTGTTTATGCAGAAATCTATGAACGACCGGTGCCAGTGTATGCTGACAAGGATCGGATCAGACAGGTGCTGGTGAACCTGATTGACAATGCCATTAAGTACAGTGAAGAGGGTGGCCATACCAAAATCAGCCTCTTTGATATGGACGACCATATACTTCTGGAGATAACCGACGATGGCATTGGCATCGATAAAGGGGATATTCCAAGACTTTTCGAAAGGTTTTTCAGAACCGAGCAAGCCAGATCCCGAAAACAATCGGGGTCAGGCCTCGGCCTTGCCATCGTAAAGCACATTATGGAGGCCCACCGCCAAACGATCCATGTTCGAAGCAAACCCGGTGTGGGAACAACCTTTGCACTTACTTTGCAAAAAGGCAGGTAGATAACCTTAAGATTGCTATCTTCGTGAAGTAATTTCGGGTTATGGAACAGGGCTTTTTTCTTCAGGCAATCATTTATCTGGGTTCGGCGGTGGTGTGTGTGCCGTTGCTGAAGCGCCTGGGAATGAGTTCTGTGATAGGCTATCTGGCAGCAGGGATCCTGATTGGCCCTTTCGTGCTGGGGTGGGTGGGCTCCGAAGGGAAAGATATCATGCATTTCGGCGAATTCGGTGTGGTGATGATGCT
>CAZJZF010000317.1:0-3709 GCA_964550385.1 uncultured Lentimicrobiaceae bacterium
AGATCATGGGTTTGCTCTATTCAGATCATGTTGAGGAATCGGCCAGGGTTTATGCATTACTGATTCCCGGGCTGGTGGCATTTTCCACCTCCTACATCTTCGGCACCCTCCTGACCGCCAACGGCAGCCTCAGGATATTGAACCAGATTGCCGCTGCAGGAATGGTGGTGAATATTTTGCTCAATATTCTTCTGATACCGAAATACCAGGCAGCAGGATCTGCCTTTGCAAGCCTCATTACACTGCTTGTGTCTGCCATCCTCCAAATGCTTTTTTCAGCCCGTAAATTCAGCCTCTACCCCAGCCGAAAGCAGATAATCAGCACTCTCCTCTTTTTTGCAGGGGTAGTCATTATTATGCTGCTCCAATCTCTGCTTCCATGGGTATGGTATACCAGACTGCTGCTTACCGGAGGTGTATTGGTAATTTACGCCTTCTCTATCAGGTTTATTCAGCCTGCTCAGCTTTTTCACATCTTGCTTCGAAATGCTCCCTGAGACAGTTTTCAGGTTTGTTGAATTTTTCTGTACTTTTGAAGCGTTAAACCAAACGTTTGTATACAATATGACGGAAAAACGACCTGAAAACCTCGATTTTAATTCCATAAACTTCGTGTGGTTCATCTGGAAATGGAAATGGGTGCTGATGGCAGTGGTCTTTGTAGCTGCTGTATCTGCTTCAATTTTCTCCAGTCCGGCATTTATCACTCCTATGTTCAAATCGGTAGTTGTGCTCTTTCCAACAGCCACCAACTCCATTTCCAAAACCCTGATGGACGATATGCCAGGAAACAAGGAGGATATCATGGCTTTCGGTGAGGAAACCGAATCGGAGCAAATGCTGCAGATTCTGAATTCAAGCGAGATTCGCGATAAAGTTATTTCACGGTTCGATCTGATGAAGCATTATAAGATCAAACCCAAAACCAGATTTGCAGTAACCCAGTTGAATAAGGAGTATGAAAGCAATATAAAATTCCGCAGAACAGAATTTAAGGCTGTGGAGATCAAGGTAATGGACAGATCAGCTGATACTGCCATGCTGATAGCCAATGCCATTGCCGACTACCTCGATACAGTCAAGAACGCCATCCAGAAACAGCGTGCATTGGATGGACTTGCCATTGTTGAAGCCGAATACAGGCAAATGGAGACAGACATTTTTGAAGCGGAAGACTCGTTGAAAAAACTCAGGGAACTGGGGGTGCATGATTACGAAACCCAGGCTGAAATGATCAATCAGCAGTTGGCCATTGAGCTTGCAAAACGAAATACTGTAGGGATAAAAGCTTTGAATGAAAAGCTGGATACCCTGGCCAAATATGGCGGGGCGTACGTTTCTCTCAGGGACGCTCTGGAACATGAGAAGAAAAACTTCAGTGAGCTTCGGAAATCTTACAAAAGAGCCAAAGTAGACGCAGAAGCTTTTGTGCCACAAAAGTTTGTGGTAGACAAAGCCTATAAAGCGGAAAAGAAATCCTATCCGATCAGATGGCTGATTGTGGCTGTATCAGTATTTGCTTCCTTTATTCTTGGCATCATCATCCTGATCATTGTCGAAAATGTTGCAGGATTTAAACAGGCCAGAGTGGGAAAAGAAGCGCTACCTCACGCCTGATACAGATGGAGCTTACGGAAGTCCGGAAGCGGAACATCATTCTGGGTATCAGTGCCCTGTTCATCATAGTGAACAGCATTCTCATTGCAGTTGAAGTGTATTGGTTCACGCTTTTTCCGGCTGCAATTCTGCTGTTGATGTTCTATTTTCTCTCCATGGAGAAAATCTTTCTTCTGGTGACTTTTCTGGTTCCCCTCTCCGTTGTAATCGATTTCAAGGATTTCGGGCTGAGTCTTTCAGTTCCAACCGAGCCTTTGCTGATTGGAATGTTGCTGATCCTGCTGCTGAAATTTTTTCACCGCGACCCTTTCAACCGCAGGGTTTGGTCTCATCCTGTTTCAATTATCATCATTCTGCAAATCGTGTGGATGGTGATGACCTCCATAACCAGTGAAATACCTTTGGTATCGTTTAAATTTGTTCTTTCCAGATTGTGGTTTGTAATACCAGTGTACTTTTTCGGAATATTGGTTTTTGCAGAACCCTCCAGGGTCAGGTTATTTCTCATCCTCTTCCTGGTCCCATTGGCTGGTGTGGTTGTTTACACCACCATTCAGCACGCATTATGGGGTTTTGACGGCAAGGCAGCCCATTGGGTGATGGACCCTTTTTTCAACGATCACACCGCTTATGGAGCAGTGCTCTCAATGTTTCTTCCGGTTGCTATCGCTTTTGCCCTCGACAAGGAGGGTTACAGCCGCTCCATGAGGCTTTTGTTACTTGGGTTGGCGGTCATTGTTTTTATCGGAGTCCTGTTGAGCGTAAGCAGAGCAGCATGGGTAAGTGTTGTTGCAGCTTTTGGAGTCTTTATTATTTTGAAATTTAAAATTCAGGCAAAGCCTTTCAGGGGATGATTATCGAGCGCATGGAAAAAAACCGGCACGAATCGAAGGAGACCGATTTTGCTGCGCATGCCAAATCGGTATCCAATATCACCACCGACCCTTCAAATCTGGAGCGGTTGAACAGATGGAAGGCAGGCTTTCGTATGTTTGCCGACAGGCCTTTACTGGGTTGGGGGCCAGGTACATACCAGTTTGTCTATGCGCCGTTTCAGCACTCCTCCGACCTTACGATCATCTCCACCAATGCCGGAGATCTGGGCAATATTCACAGCGAATTTATAGGACCTTTATGCGATTCCGGTATCTTTGGAGCATTGATTATGCTCATTTTTGTCTTTCTGGTAATTAGCATGGCATTGAAATTACTTCACCGGAGTGATCTGTCTCCTCGTGTTTACCGCTACCTGATGGCAGTATTTCTGGGACTGATTACCTACTTTGTGCATGGATTCCTGAACAACTTTCTGGATACTGATAAGGCATCCATCCCCTTCTGGGGTTTTATTGCCATTTTAGTGGCGGCAAGCCTCAGCACAAGGAGTGAGGTAATTGAAAGAAGTGATAAAGCTTCTGAGTAATCAGAGTTTTTCTGTGATCTCCGCCAGGATGCCTGGCAATTGCTTCAGCAGTGCAATCTCTTTCATCTTCTCTCTGGCTTCCCTTACCGGGATGCCGAAGTACGTGGTGTTCCCCTTCAATGATTTGGGAACACCCGATTTGGCGAGGATTTCAGCGCCCGATTCTATTACCAGATCTTTCTGGATGCCAACCTGCCCCCATATGGTAACATTATCCTGGATTACCGTAACGCCGGCAATACCTACCTGAGATGCGATCAGGCAGTTCTTCCCGATTACTGTGTCGTGCCCGATCTGGATCAGATTGTCGAGTTTGGTGCCGTCACCAATGGCGGTATCTCCTGATACACCTCTGTCAATCGTAGAACCTGCACCAATTTCAACATCATCCCCGATTACAACCCTGCCACATGAAACCATTTTATCAAAACCTGTAGGCCTCCGTTTGAAATAGAAGGCATCCCCACCAATTACCACATTGGAATTGAGGATAACCCGATCGCCCAGAATGCAGTGATCATTGATGCTTACATTTGAATGAATTATGCAATCCCTGCCTATTTTTACGTGATTGCCGATAAATGCTCCCGGCTGAATAATGGTTCCTTCGCCAATCTCAGCCGTGTCGCTAACCATAGCCGAAGCCGGAATAAAGGGCCTGAATTTTTT
>CAZJZF010000318.1:0-3698 GCA_964550385.1 uncultured Lentimicrobiaceae bacterium
AGGATCATACCACCGTGGAAAATATCAACATCGATAATTCGATGATCGGAAGTCATGTTGACTATAAAGGAAAATACAGTGAAGTAAGTATAGGAGACTATACGGCTATGTCTTAAGTTGTTTTATTATCAATATTATATGGGCTATTTTACGGTAGACCGGGTTCGATGGGCAACAGGAATTTTATTTCTGGCAGTTGTTGCTGCAGGGTCATTTTCACTTCAGGGATGCGGAACCGGCAGACAAAGCCTTAAAACGGCGGATGCACCGGCTGACAGTCTGACATCGAAATCGCTTATGGTGTCAGAGAAATATCTGGAAGCCAGCAAAGAAAAGATCCTGGGCAATTTTGAGGAAGCGCGCAAAATACTGGAAGAATGCCTCAAGGTTGATCCCACCCATCATCCCTCGTGGTATCAGATGGCCGACATTGGCCATATCACCGGAAATTACCACTCTGCCCTGGTTTCTGCCGGTAAAGCCGTTGCCCTGGATCCCGGTAATGGTTGGTACAAGGTGTTGCAGGCCGATCTTTTTATGAAGCTGGAGCGCTACAGTGAGGCAGCAGAAGTTTTCAGGGAGCTGAACCGGATTTGGCCCGGGAAGAGAATCTGGTATGAGGGACTTGCCAAAGCCCAGACCCTTTCCGGAAAACCCCTCGAGGCCGTAAAAACCTATGAGTCCATCCTGGCTCTTTTTGGATTTGATGAGGAAATCTTCTTTAAAATCATCGGTTTATACGAAAAAATGGGTAAACCCTCAAAGGCTGAAGGAAAGTTGCAGCAATTGGTGAAGGCATATCCATACGATATCCGCTATCTGGGGCATCTGGCATCGGTATATGTCAAGCATGGCAAAGAAGAGAAGGCATTTCCCTTGTGGCAGGAGATTTTGCGTATAGATCCAGCCAACGGTGAAGTGCATTTCGAACTGGCCGGGTACTATCGACGCAAAGGCGATGATAACAAGGCATATGATGAACTTATAAAAGCTTTTGCCACCCCAAATCTCAGCATTGATGCCAAGATTGTTGTACTGTTGTCATATTACAACCTCACTGAGGAACATCCTGCTATGCTGCCACAGGCTTACAATCTTCTGGATCTTACCGTAAAGAACCACCCTGAAAACCCCAAAGGATGGTCGATGTATGCCGATTTTCTGATGCGTGAAAACCGGTATGGCGAGGCTATGGATTTGTTTTCAAAAGTAGTGACCCTCGACAGCACCCGGTATCTGGTGTGGGAGCAATTGCTGATATGCGCCAATGCACTGAACAACTTTGAAGTGATGGCAAAAGAAGGGGAGAGGGCGATAGCGCAGTTTCCGGATCAGGCATTGCTGTATCTGTTTTTCGGGCGCGGATTGTTGTATGGCAACAAGCCGGAGGATGCCCTGAAGGCCTTTTCACGCGGATACTTGTTTGCCGGTTTCAACGATACCCTTGCCGTGATTTTTTTACAGTCGGTTGCTGTGTCAGCAACCTATGCCGGCGACCTGCAAAGAGGCGATGAGTATTTTGAAAAAGGTTTGGCAAAAGGGAACCCTACATCATGGCTATTGGCTGATTATATGCGCTTTATAGCTCAATCTGGCAGGAAGGAAAATTTGCAAAGGGTGCTGAAAGCAGCAGCAGGGAAACCGGAAGGGGATCCCTGGATGAAGCTTTTCATGCTTTGGCAACAAGTTGCTGAGGGCTCACCGGCAAGTAATCTGTCTGTTGTTGAAGATTTACTGAAAAACAACAGCAGCGACTTTTACGTTATGGAAGCGGCAATGGCATTGTGCAGTGCTGCAGGAAGGGTTGAAATGGCAGAAACATGCCGGCAAAAAGCCCTGGCTTCTTCCAGAGGGGCATTACTGATCGAAAAGAAATAATTATGTATAAACTGCTTGTCCATCTTTTAATACTGATACTTCTAGCAGCAGGTATTTCCGGGTGCGGACTTCTGAAAAAGCAACCCGTTGATCCGGTATCGGGTTCAGGACCTGCGGATCCAGCCCGGATCGCAGAAAAGGGAGGTGTGCCTGTGGAATTTAACTATTTAACCTTCAGTGCCTCTGTGAACTTCATTGCTCAGGGCAATGAGATGGCCCTGGATGGAGAAATGAGGATCGTAAGGGATTCGCTGATATGGGTTTCTTTGCGGAAATTCGGTCTTGAAGCAGCACGGATGATGCTCACAAAGGACTCAGTATGGCTGCTTGACCGGATCAACAGCCGCTATTTTGCAGGGGATTACAAGTATTTTATGCAACAGTTTAAGCTGGATGCTGACTATAACTTGGTGGAAGCCCTTATTTTGGCCAACCCACTGGAGAACTGGTCAAATGAACACCTGTTTTCGGGGTGTTTCAATAACGAATGCCGGATTCTGTATGCCGGAAGATACCGTATCAACCAGGGCCCCGGAATGCCAGAAGGATCAGGGATAACAGATCAGGTAGTTTTGTATTCGGAGTCTACCGGAAGACTGCATCAGAATACGATAACCATTCCCGGACAAAACCGCAGCATGAGTGCGACCTACACCGGCTGGATCCGGATTGAAGGGCAGCTTTTTCCTGAAAACACCGAAATTACCCTGAATGACGGCACCCAGGTAACGGTTTTGAAGATCAAAAACAGCGGCCATTCATTGGGGAATATCCCGGCATTTCCCTTCAAAATTCCTGCAGCATATAAGCCATTGATGTAATAAATAGGGGCAAAAGAGATACCTATGTGCAAACAAAATATTACTACCAGGTCCTTATTAACCGCATTACTGCTGGTCATTGGAATGGTTGCAGGTTTTTCGGGTTATGCACAGAAATCAGCCGACAAAAAGGCCCTGGAGGAGCAGCAAAAAAAGCTGAAACAACAGATTGCCTATAATCAGAAGCTTTTGGATGAAGCCCGGAAAAACAAAAAGACATCTCTGGGAGAGATTAACCTGCTCAACGCGCAGATTAAAAAGAGAACAGCCCTGCTCCGCACCATTGAAACGGAAGTATCTTACCTTTCACGACAGCTCGACCACCACTCAAGAAATGTGGAACAACTTACTCTCGAAATTAACCGGCTGAAGGCTTCCTATTCAAAGGCTATTCTGCTGTCGTATAAGATGAGGGAATCGGACGACAGGATTCTCTATATTCTGGCTTCCGAAAATCTGAACCAGGCCTGGAAAAGGATGCGGTTTCTGCAGCGTATTGCCAGTGGCCGGAAGGATCTGTTCCTTCAACTCAATACCTCACGCGAAAAGCTGGTAAATACGAGCCGGATGATTCGTAACCAGTTGAACGAAAAACAGTTGTTAAGAGACAGCAAGGCCCGTGAAAGCCTGAATCTTACCGCAGAAAAGGAGAAGAAGAATCAGGCTCTTTCCAGGATTCAAAAGAAAGAACATCAGATCATAGCAGAGATTAACCGTCAGCAAAAGGAGGCTGCTGCCCTTGATGCCAGAATCAGCCAGATCATTCAGCAGGAGATTAAAAAGACTGCTACAAAAAAAACGGAGGCAACCCCCAAAGCCAAAGAGGCAGTGGTAGTTGACACTAAGCTCACAGGAAGTTTTGCATCAAACAAAGGGAAACTTCCATGGCCCATAGAAAAGGGAACCATTTCGGGAACATTCGGCACCCATAAGCACCCTGACTTTGACGTGTACACCGAAAACAACGGTATTGATTTTATGACCACATCGGGCAGCAGT
>CAZJZF010000319.1:0-3697 GCA_964550385.1 uncultured Lentimicrobiaceae bacterium
CCTTACCAGTTTGTTGGTGGGATTCACTCTTACGCCATGGCTTGCTTCCCGCATCGGCAAAAAAGAGGATTTGAAACCCACCAATATCATGAATCGATTTTTGCTCTGGTTTGAACATCAACTGGAGGCTTTCATAAATTGGTATGGCAGGCAACTTGGTTGGGTTTTAAACCACAAACTGATTTTTACAGGTTTTGTATTGTTGCTTTTTGTCTTGACTATGGTCGTGATGAAGCAAGGTATTATCGGCAAAGAGATGATGTCGACAGGTGACCAGGGTAAATTCCGGTTAAATTTGGAGTATGATAAGACCATTACAGTCCAGCAAAACAATATTATTTCTCAGCGTATTGAAAGCTATCTGTTACAGCAGCCTGAGGTTTCTACTCTTTTCAGCAACATAGCCGGACCCAGCACTGGCATTGGGAGTTTTGGTGTTGGATCAGCCAATAAATCGGAGTTTACGATTCAATTGAAGTCCGAAAAAGAAAGAAGCATGAAAACGGAAGAATTCATGAAACACATTCTGTCTCAGCTTAAATCTGATTTTCCGGGCATTAATTTTTCGGTAGCTGTAATTGGGCTATTGCCTAAAGGAGCTCCAATAAAGATCACGTTGAGCGGTAATAATATTGATCTGGTATTGAGAACTTCCAAGGAGTTAAAATCAGCAATTGAAAAAATTCCCGGTGCCGACAATGTTCAATTGTCGGTGGTAGATGGGAATCCCGAATACAAAGTGATCCCGGATAAAGACAAAATGCAGCGATTAGGTCTTACCACCGCCTTTGTTGGAATGAATTTAAGAATCGCTTATACGGGGAACGACGATGCTTCCTTAACCGAAAATGGCACTGAATTTCCTGTGCGAATTTGGCTGGATGAATTTGATCGAAAAAACTTTGAAGATGTGACGCATCTTACCATGGTCAACCCAATGAACGCTCCAGTTGAAGTCTCGCAGTTTGCCACCGTGATCCAGGATAATGCTCCATCGCTTTTAGAACGACTCGACAGGCAAGCGTCTGTTACCCTCACGGCGGAATCTTTTGGCCGTCCTTCCGGAACATTAGCCGGTGAAGTTGTTGACTATTTGAAATCACAACCACTGCCTGAAGGGGTTAAACTAAGCTGGGGGGCAGATATTAAAACACAAAATGAAAGCTTTGGTGCGCTGGGTTCTGTTTTGCTGATTTCATTTATTTTGATTTATCTGATCATGATTGCCTTGTATAACAGTTTTATCTATCCGTTCGTGGCCTTGTTTGGGATTCCTGTAGCAGCGATTGGGGCTTTTTTAGCATTGAATCTATCACTTAATCACATGACTCTTTTTGCGCAGCTGGGCCTTATTATGCTCATGGGTTTGGTAACTAAAAACGCTATTCTTATTGTCGACTTCACCAATCAATTAAAGTCCGAAGGCAAACATTTCAAGGAAGCGATAATTATTGCAGGGAAAGAGCGGCTACGCCCCATTCTGATGACAACTTTGGCCATGGCAATTGGTATGTTGCCCATTGCGTTGGGCAAAGGAACAGCCAGCGAATGGAAGAATGGATTGGCATGGGTTATTATTGGTGGCTTGCTCTCTTCATTGATTTTAACCGTATTCCTGGTTCCTTTGGTATATTATGTCGTAGATAGTATTAAAGAAAAATTCACAAACAGGAGATACAACTCAAAATAGGCCGGCAGTGATGGCTTTTTATTAGAATATTTACTACTTTTGTCACCTGTCAAATATTCCTGTACCGGAGTGTTTGATTATTCAGAAGAGGGGAGAGAACAGGCTCGGTGAACCTCTGGCAACCCCGGCTTGGCCGAAAGGTGCCAACACCTGCCCCGCAAGGGGAATGATAATTACAAACATTGAAAACCATGAAAAAACCGGACATCAGGGAACTCCTTACCAGGCGGATTTTAGTGCTGGATGGCGCCATGGGCACCATGATTCAGCGATATAAACTCACTGAGGCTGATTTCAGAGGCAGTTCCTTTGCCCATCACCCTTTGCCCTTGCAGGGCAACAACGACCTGTTGTCGCTCACCCGCCCCGATGTGATTGCAGCCATTCACAGAGCCTACCTCGAAGCCGGCAGCGATATCATCGAAACCAACACTTTCAACGCCACCTCCATCTCCATGGCCGACTATGGCATGGAGGATCAGGTGTATGCCATCAACAAGGCTGCAGCTGAGATTGCCGTTGCAGAAGCAGAATTATCAACGGAACAGAATCCCGACAAGCCCAGGTATGTGGCAGGTGCCATCGGCCCCACCAACAAAACCGCCAGCATGTCGCCCGACGTGAACGACCCCGGATTCAGGGCTGTATCATTTAAAGACCTGGTAAACACCTATACCACGCAGGCAGAAGGGTTGCTCGACGGGGGTGTGGATCTGCTGCTGGTAGAAACAGTATTCGACACCCTAAACGCCAAGGCAGCCCTCTTTGCCATCGAAACAGTTTATGAGGCAAGGGGATCCAAAGTTCCAATAATGCTCTCGGGTACCATCACCGACGCCAGCGGACGAACCCTCAGCGGACAAACCGTTGAGGCATTCCTCTTCTCGGTGATGCATTCCGACCTGCTAAGCATTGGGTTTAACTGCGCCCTCGGAGCCGAAACGTTGCTTCCCTATATCGAGGAGCTGAGCCGTATTGCCCCTTTCTTCGTAAGCGCATACCCCAATGCCGGCCTGCCCAACCAGTTTGGTGCCTACGACCAGGGAGCGCAGGAGATGTGCAGCCTGGTAAGTCCGTACCTTGAAAAAAGAACGGTGAACATCATCGGTGGATGCTGTGGCACCACACCCGAACATATCCGTCATCTGGCACACGAAGCTGCCCTTGCCACTCCACGAGTGGTGCCGCCATTCCCCGACAAGCTCACCCTCAGCGGACTGGAGCCTCTGGCGCATTTCCCGGGGAGTAACTTCATCAACATCGGTGAGCGTACCAACGTTGCCGGATCCAGAAAATTTGCACGCCTCATCCGTGAGGAGAAGTTCCAGGATGCCCTCTCGGTAGCCCGCCAGCAGGTAGAGAATGGCGCCCAGGTGATTGATATCAGCATGGACGATGCGATGATCGAAGCCACCGAAGCAATGCCGAAGTTCCTGCATCTGCTGATGGCAGAGCCCGACATCTCCAAAGTCCCGCTTATGATCGACTCCTCGAAGTGGGAGGTTATAGAGGCTGCCCTGCAATGTGTTCAGGGAAAATGTATCGTTAACTCTATCAGCCTCAAAGAGGGTGAAGAGACCTTTCTGCACCATGCCAAACTGGTAAAACGTTACGGAGCAGCTGTAGTGGTGATGGCTTTTGACGAAGAGGGTCAGGCAGTTACCTTCGACAGGAAGATACAGATCTGTAGCAGGGCATACGACCTACTGACCCAAAAAGCCGGATTCAGGCCGCAGGATATCATTTTCGATCCCAACATCCTTACGATTGCTACCGGGATGGCTGAACACGACAACTATGCTTTGGAATACCTGCAGGCGGTCGAGTGGATCAAACAGAACCTGCCGGGAGCACGCACCAGCGGTGGGGTCAGCAACCTCAGCTTCTCATTCAGGGGCAACGAACACATCAGGGAGTCGATGCATGCAGTGTTCCTGTATCATGCCATCAGGGCAGGCCTGGATATGGGGATCGTAAATGCCGGGCAACTGCCTGTTTACGAAGACA
>CAZJZF010000320.1:0-3695 GCA_964550385.1 uncultured Lentimicrobiaceae bacterium
AAGTAGTAGAAGTTGTAGGTACCTTCAGTGTCCGACACCAGATCTACGTCGATTTCTTTGCCGGGAGTCAGTTCCAGAGGGATTCCTGCTGCCATAGCAGTTATGTCGAACATTCCGGCAGATTCGAAGGTGTAGCTAACGCCGGCAGAGTCGTATTGCATCGGTATGCCGCTCAGGTATATTTCTTTAACATTGTGAAATTCTGCGAATTGCACCGTAACGGGCTCTTTGCAGGGGGTTCCGTCGGCAAACCGGAAAGCGTTGGAGGGAATGGTAATACGGCTCCCTTTGCGGGTTGTAAACACCCCCTTCTTGCCTGGGGTAACCGTAAAGTGTTCGTAGGGCACCAGATCGGGATGTGGAGGTGAAACCTCATAGTGCTGGGTAGGCTGGGCAAGCTGCAGCGGGCCTTCATCCGAAGCTGGATCCGATTGCTTTCCTATCTGCCACAGAACAATGCCTGTTAATACCGCTGCCACACTGGCGCCCAGGGTGACGATCCACCGCAGGGTGCCCCCTTGCCCTTTCCAGGGCGATGGATGGGGCCTCTTGAGTATCGTGTCAAAAGGAGGCTTAAGCTCTGTAATTTCCCCCTCTGCCGGCATCTCCCTGCCTGTTTCTACCATTCTGTATCGTTTCATAGCTGTTTGATGTTTCTGATCATTTTTCCCATTCGTTCCCTGATCCGGTGCATTCTCACCCTGATGCGGTTTTCATTCATCCCGGTAATTTCTGCAATCTCCCGTACCGATTTCTTTCCGAAGTATTTCAGATCTATCAGCTCAAAGTCGGCCGGAGGCAGCAGTTCCATAATCTTCTTGATCGGGAAAAATCCTTCGGATGGCTCGTATTCGGTGTCGCGGGCAATGTATTCTATCCCTTCCAGGCTGGCGTAGTATTTCATTTCCGATTTTCTCTTCCGGTAGAAGCCATACACTTCGTTGCGGGCAATTGCCAGCAGCCAGTGGATGAAAGGACTCCGGTTTTCATTGTAGGTATTGATGGCCGACATGGCTTTCACAAACACGTTGGCTGCCAGATCCGCTGCATCTTCCCGGTTCTCCATCATACGGTAAATGTACCGAAACACCGAGGAGAAATACCTGTGATACAGAGGTTCAAAAAGCTGCATATTGCTCCTTGCCCGGGTGATGATCTCGGCATCTGTTGGCGGAGGTTTGGTTTGTAGACCGGTTTCCATATCGTTGGACTTTGTATGATAAAAATGCGTACCCGGTGCAGATATTACATCACAGGCCCAGGTAATCCGCAACTACTCTGATGGTGATGATTCCGGGGTCGAAGGTTTCGGTGAGGAAGGTGTATTCGTTCCGGGTATCATCATAGGTGAATTCTGTGGCGAGGGCCAGCGTGCCGTCTTTCAGGTAAAAAACTGCCACACGGTTTTTGCGGGGTCTGAAAGTGGTGGTAAAGGTTTCGGGGGTGTCGAACGAGATGTTCGTTTGGTTCACTGCCAACATCCCCGATTTATCCAGAAAAAGCACTTCCCTTATCTGTCGTGTGAGGCTGTCGTGGTTCAGTTTACAACGGGCCGGGGTTTGTTCGTTGTAGCCATCGCCCATTCTCTGCTCAAAGCCCTGATACCTCAGGTAGCGTGCCAGCAGGATGGGGTAAAAAGGGGCATCGGGCAGGTACTGCATCTCATTTTCAAGCACCTTTCTTACATATTCCATCCATTCTTCTTGGGTCATTGCCCGTTCTTCATCGCTGTAGTATTTTTCGAGGAACAACCTGTGCTGCCGGTTCGTCTGCTGCCAGCTCTTCACCTGCCGATCAATCCTTGCATCAAACCTTTTCCTGAGGCGGCTCAGCATTTTATCGTATTGTTTAAAGAGTTTGGCCGGATCGGGTCTGCGCAGTGCCTCAGGCACAATACGGTTGTTGCGCACCGGATACACCCGCAGGTCAATGGTATCATCAGGGCCTTTCAGCGTGAGGGTGTACAGGTCATCCTCCGGTTCGTAGTAGATCCTCATGTCGTACCACCGTTTGCCCCGCATCAGTCTGCGAAACTCCCTGCGCGTATAGGCATCGGCCAGAATCCAGTCGTAGGATCGGTAAGCCCGCATTTCAGGAATCAGATTCACAATGTTGATATGATTGTTCACTGAAATATAAAACCTGCTTTCCGATTCAGCGATTCCCGGCTTCATCGAAAAAGTAAAACAAACGTTGCTGTCGATACGGTTACGCACCAGCTTCACGGTGAAATAGGCATTTCTGATCTTTCCTGAAACCGGACTCAGGTTCTTGGGTGTGATCCGGCAATAATCGAAGTCTTCGTACCGCTCATCAAACCGGGTAGTGTCGATTTGCAGGGGTGTAACGGAAATGGGCTGCAGCCGGGTATAGGCATCTGACAGGATTCTGAATTCCGGCTTTTTGATGGTGATTACCGAAACAACCTCAGAAACGGGAGTACCCCCTGGCTGAGAAAGCACCAGACCCGGTATCAGCAGAAGCAGATAAAACGGTATACTTTTCACAGGTATAAAAGTATACTATATATAATGCAACAGAAAGCAGATTATTACTTCTTGATGCAGAAAAATGCAGCTAATTCACTGTATCAGTTCCTGTCGAGGCAATTCAGGTCTTCGAAGGCAGTTTTCAGCCTGCTGATCATGCCCACTTCCCCTTCGCGCAGAAAGCGGCGCGGGTCGTAGTATTTCTTATTGGGTTTGTCGTCCCCTTCGGGGTTGCCAATCTGCCCCTGCAGGTAATCCCTGTATTTGTTGTAATACTGAAGCACGCCATCCCAGAAGGCCCATTGGGTATCGGTATCGATATTCATTTTAATCACCCCGTAGGAGATGGCTTCGCGGATCTCTTCGCGGCTGGAGCCTGATCCGCCGTGGAACACAAAATTCACCGGTTTGGCGACCGTATTGTATTTTTTCTGAATGAATGTCTGTGAGTTATGAAGGATCACCGGGGTAAGTTTCACGTTGCCCGGTTTGTATACGCCGTGAACATTGCCGAAGGAGGCAGCGATGGTAAAGCGGTCGGAAATTTTACTGAGCTCCTCGAAGGCATAAGCCACCTCTTCTGGCTGGGTGTAAAGTTTTGAACTTTCGACATCGGAGTTGTCTACCCCATCCTCTTCTCCGCCGGTAACACCCAGCTCAATCTCCAGGGTCATCCCGATGCGGCTCATTCGTTCGAGATATTTTTTACAGGTTTCAATGTTTTCCTGAAGTGGCTCTTCCGAAAGGTCGAGCATATGGGAACTGAAAAGGGGTTTGCCTGTTGCGGCGAAGTGTTTCTCCCCTTCGTCCAGCAGGCCATCGATCCAGGGAAGCAGCTTTCGGGCAGCATGGTCGGTATGTATTACCACCGGAATTCCATAAGCCTCTGCCAGCAGGTGAATATGCCGGGCACCGCTGATGGCACCCAGGATGGCCCCTTTTTCCCCTTCGTTCGATACCCCTTTGCCTGCATAAAAAAGGGCTCCTCCGTTGGAGAACTGAAGAATTACCGGTGATTTGATGACTTTGGCAGCTTCCATTACAGCGTTCACAGATCCTGTGCTAACCACGTTAACGGCCGGAAGGGCAAAACCTTCCTCTTTGGCGATGGCAAAAAGCACTGAAAGATCGTCTCCGCTTACCACACCCGGTTTGATGAAATCAAGGACTTGCTTTGACATAAGTTATTAATTATTAATGGTTAAT
>CAZJZF010000321.1:0-3691 GCA_964550385.1 uncultured Lentimicrobiaceae bacterium
CCTTTTTTGCAAACCGTACCAACACGAAGTTCCTTTCGGTCTCGCTGGGGTTTTCTGCCGGTGTAATGATTTATGTATCTATGATTGAGATCTTTGCAAAAGCAAAAATTTCTCTTGAAGAGGTATTGACGGAAAAAGGGGCTTATGGATACACTGTTCTGTTCTTCTTTATTGGCATGGGATTGATAGCTCTCATCGACAAACTGATACCATCGGCAGAAAACCCCCATGAAATACGGATGGTAGAATCGATGCAGAATCCATCGGCAACCGGGAATCCAAAGCTGATGCGGATGGGAGTCCTGACAGCTTTGGCCATCGCTATTCACAATTTTCCCGAAGGGCTGGCGACCTTTACGGCAGCCCTCACCGATCCCGGTCTGGGTGTGGCTATTGCCGTAGCCATTGCCATCCACAACATTCCGGAAGGAATTGCCGTTTCTATCCCTATTTTTTACGCAACGGGCAGCCGCAAAAAAGCTTTCTGGCATTCGTTTGCCTCCGGGCTGGCAGAACCTGTAGGAGCTTTGGTGGGATTTCTGATCCTGATGCCTTTTATGGGACCCATGGTATTCGGGTGCCTGTTTGCTGCGGTAGCCGGTATCATGGTGTTCATAAGCCTTGATGAACTGCTCCCCTCTGCCAGAGAATATGGAGAGCACCATCTTTCCATTTACGGGCTTATTGCCGGAATGGGAGTGATGGCGATAAGCCTGATCCTTCTCTCTTGATATTTTTCTTATTGATTTACTGTATTTTAGACAATCAACCACAATTGTTGATAAACCTTCCCGTTTCTGAAGCATCCTGTTACTGTTCATCAACCAAAACTCAACAACTATGAAAAAAATCTTTGGATTGGCTGCTACCATTGCAGCACTTTTACTGGTAACGCTTGCTCTCTCCTGTCAAAAGGACGATCAGGATGAATACACAGATGTTACGAAGGACCAAAACACAGCCGAAACGCTTTTCAACGAAGTGAAGGACATCTCGGATGAAGCCTATGCCACAAAAACCAAATCGGGTAAATCGGGTGAAGAGACCGAATGGGTAATCATTGGCAACTGCGCAACCATCACCCTGGATACCAGCGTAAGCCCAAAACTCCTCACCATCGATTTTGGCAGCACCAATTGCCTGTGTGCCGACGGGAAATACCGCAGGGGTATTATTCAGATCAGCTTTACCGGGCCATACAAAGACAGTGGCACTGTCATCACCCACACCTTCAGCAACTATTTCGTCAACGACCATCAGGTGATGGGAACCAAAACCATTACCAACAACGGACTCGATACCAATGGTTTTCTCTCCTATACCGTTGTGGTAAACGGAAGCATTGTAAAACCCAATAATGCAGGTACCATTACCTGGAACTCAACCCGTACCCGTACCTGGATTGCCGGAATGAATACCCCCAACTGGCTGGATGATGTATACCTCATCACCGGTTCTGCAACCGGAACATCGGCAGCCAACATCAGCTACTCGATGGTAATTACCACACCTTTGCAGAAGAATATCGGATGCAAACACTTCGTAAGTGGCGTTATGGAGATTACACCTGCCGGAAAACCCACCCGAATTATCGATTATGGCAATGGCAACTGCGACAATATCATCACGATAACGGTTAATAACCATACCTTTACGGTATATCTCTGATCATAATACCAACAGCACAAAACAGATCCCGGCCAGGAAATAACCGACGGATAAGCCTTACAGCATGCAGGAACCATTGCCTGACCGGGATCTTATACAGATGATTCAGAGCTCTGAAAGTGCTCAGTATGGCTTTTATCTGCTGATCTCAAAATATCAGAAAGTTCTTTACATACAGGTTTTCAGGCTTGTACTCGACAGAGATGACACAGAAGATATTCTGCAGGATGTTTTTACAAAGGTGTTTGAGAAAAGGAATTCGTTAACAGAAATCAACCAGCTGCCTTCCTGGCTTATGACCCTGGCACTGAATCAGGCACTGATGTTTCTGCGAAAGAAGAAGCGGCAGGCATTGTTTCGTCTCACCAATTACTCTTGGGAGCTGCAGAAAGGAATTACAACCCATTACAGCCTGAGTGGAGATGAAATTGAAGAGAAGTTTCTGAAAGCACAGGTGACTTTGACCGACAGACAGCGGGCCGTTTTTAACCTGCGATACTACGACGAGATGAAATTCGCTGATATTGCACCCCTGCTTGGAATCACAGAAGGAGCCTGTAAAGCAACCTACCACAACGCTGCAAAAAAGATTGAAAAATCTCTCACCGACTAAAAAAAAGTAATCGATATCGTGAATAAGACCGACTTACATATCACAGACTTTGAACGTAAGTTTAACAATTTACGCACATCGGAGCCTATATTGCCTGATGAAGAATCATTTGAGGTTATGGCCAGAAAATTTCGCGATCATGCATGGGAGCCACATCGCAGATTGGGCAGGCAACTCACTGGATGGGTAACCGTTGCACTTGCTGCTGCAGTGGCGCTATGGCTTGTACTTACACCGTTCGGCCCCTCTGATAAACCGTTAAAAGATATTGCCAGGCAGTATACAATACAACCTGAAGATCTGAATATGAACAGAATAGACGAAACAACACTTCTCGAGGCCATCGAGGAGGCAGACCCTGAAATGGATATCATCCAGGAGGCATTAATTGCAGATCATGTTTCTGAAATTTCAAAGAATCCAACAACAGAATCTGATCCTGTGAACGATGTTGAATCCATTTCCTACGATGAAATTCTTGATTATCTTTTAAATGACCCCGAAACCATTTCTGCCGATTTTCTTATTCAGAAACCATAATCCGAAAAATCTATTTCTTATTTAAATATCTAACACAATGAAAACAACCGATACCCTGACCAGAAAAAGCATTTGGGTTTTTACCATCCTGATTGCCTTTCTGTTAAGTGCCAATGTAATCTCCCAAAACCGAAACCCGGAAAAAAGGAAGGATAAAATCCAGGCTTTCAAGGTGGCTTTTATGACCCGAAAGATGGATCTTACTCCGGAAGAATCGCAGAAGTTCTGGCCGGTTTACAATGAATACGAAAAGAAGTTACTGCAAATCGAAAAGGAGGCTGCCCTGCTTCGGATGATGGATGCCAGAAAACTTGCCACTATGAGCGACAAAGAGGTGGAAGAAGCTCTAAAATCCATGATGGATAATCAGCAAAACACCTTTAATCTCCGCAAGAAACTGCACGAAGATCTGAAAAAAGTGCTGCCCATCAGAAAAGTAGCATTGTACTACCTTGCTGAAAGGGATTTTAAAAAGGAACTGGTAAAAATGGCCATCGAAAAAAGAGAAGAAAGGCAGTAGAAACATCTTTCTATATAGATTTCTGTTAAAGTCTTGTTATTTGCAACTGATTCACTGCATTGCAGATCGGAAAAAGATGTAATTTTACACGTTATAAATTCCGGTCTGATGTATGAAAAATCTGTATCATAAAATCTTAACGGTTTTAGTTTTCACCATGGGGTGTATCTATTCCGGAGTACTTTTCGGACAGCACCTTTCCGATGACAGGGATCTTCTCAGAGTTGACATCTTACAATCTGATCTTCAGGGAATCACCCTTGAATTATTTTTTCCGGCACCCGACTTTATTAAATCTCAGCTTCAGGAACCAGGCTGCTGATGATCTCTTTTAATTCGTCTCTGTTTAA
>CAZJZF010000322.1:0-3659 GCA_964550385.1 uncultured Lentimicrobiaceae bacterium
TAGGCAATAGCTTACTTCACAAATACTTTTTGTGAATAGTTGCCGGAGGCAGCGTTTACGGTTACCAGATAGAGACCTGCATCGAGTCCTTCGAGCGGGAGTTCCATCTTCATGTCGCTGATAGCGATTTTCCTTACAGCCTGTCCCAGCATGTTGTTCAGGGTAACTTCCCCTTCGGTGATTTTTTCGAACTGAACATGAAGTACATCACCAGCAGTAAACACTTTGGGTACCTGGGTAGCGGTTTCATCAAGACCAATGGTCTGGGTTCCGGCCAGAATCTGCTGTTCAGCTACAGTGTTGTATGCATAATCCTTGTAGGTGCATGAAACGCCGGTAGCGCTGCAGGAGATGGAAAAACGGATCCAGCCATAATGTACGTTGGTGCCAATTAAAAACCTAACACCCAGGTATTTGTCGGTGGCATTGAGCCAGTTGCCATAAGAACCACCGGCGGTGTAAACCCATGCCATGGTCATATAACCTCCGTTCATGGTACCATTCCATACCGTTGCAGCAGGACCAACCGGTTGGTTCATATCCATGGCAAACGGATAGAAGAAGTTGCCGGAAACAGAACCGAGTACCTCATTTCCAAGGGTAGGTCCAACCCTGACAGCAAAGCGGGTGCTGGAATCTGCACCGATCAGGATAGCGAAATCGTTGATGCCGTCCGTATTCAGGTCGATATCAAGCTGATGATCAGCCGTATAGACTTCGTCTGGATTGATGTCAACATAAGTAATCTGGGCATTGGCAGTGCCACTTACAGCAATTACTCCAGCAGCCAGTGCAGAGTAAGCAGCCAGTTTTTGGGTAGTTTTCTTGTTCATAGGCTATGATTTTGGGTTAGTGAATGTATTAATGCTTGAATTTTCAAAGAACGGAAAAAAAAGTTCAAATGTCAACCCTCAGCAGCTTTATTTCTGTACAGGGTTGGGTCAACAACTTTAACCATCTCATCTTCATCGATATATCTCTTTAAAAATGTTGAAATTTTCTTTATTTCGGCCGGAGGATCTGAAACGATATCGGCATAATTCAGAGAGATAAGGTCAACAAACGGTTCTTTCTCTGCCCATGCCATCACCTTTTGGATCTCTTTTTCAAAAGCCTGAACCACAGCCAGGGGGTAAGTATCCGGGTTCTTTCCAATCATCTTCTGCTGGGAGCGGATAACCTCCTTCATTTCGCGCTGCATAAAAATGATTTTATATTTCTGGTCACGGGGCAGAAATTGCAACAATTGAGCAATCACCTTGATGACCTTTCCTTTTGCATCGGGCACCCAGGCACTGTCGCGGGCAAGGGACTTCACTTTTTCGTATTCGTAATACCCTTTGGGGTTATTGATATCGGGCTGACGCACTTCGTCGGTATAAATCTCCAGCCCTCCGGCCTCCAGCATTTGCATCATCAGGGAAGTCCCCGAGCGGGGCAATCCGGAAACAATCACAATGTCACCCGGTTTAGTTTTCTCCAGAACATCTTCATGCATTTTAGCCTTCTCCGGCTCATTCAGGTGGTCGTTGTATAGCCTTACCAGCCACGATCTTGCCATCATATTCCCGGGCGCCATAGAAAGGCAAACTTCAAAGGCCTGTGCCGATTCCTTGTACTGCTGCAGGTGGAATAGTGCTTCAGCAAGATGATAATGTGCCGGCGGATAAAAATAGGTGATGCCGATGGCATCCAGTGCTGCATCGGCTGCCTCGTCATAGAGGTGCATTCTGAGGAGACAAATCGACTTTCCATGCAGGGCAATAGCGTTCTGCGGATCGATCGCAAGCGCTTTCTCAAAAGCCTCCAGCCCTTGTGGGTACTGCTCAGTGCGAATATACACCTTACCGATCTCACAATGCAATACAGGCAGATGGGGATTGCTGCTTTCTGCTTTCTGCAACAAGGCAAGGGCGTTATCTGAATCCTCCTCGTGAAAACAAATGATACCTTCCAGCAGATCGAGCGCAGGATAATTTCCTTCAGGGTCATCGGCACGAATCTTATCCATGATCGCCCTGGCTTCGGGGATGCGGCGCAACTCAAGGTAATATTTCATCAGGTCCATGCTGAATCTCAGCTCTCCCGGCTCCTTTTCCACCAGCTTTTCCGCCATTTCTGCTGCCCCTGCATAATCCCGCTTGCTTGCCAACACCCTCGACAGGTTGTACTCGGCTTCCATGGTTGCCTTTTCCATCCCCTTTTTCTTATCGGGACCCGGATCCTCAATGTATCCGAGTTCAATAAGTTGCTGCATAGCTTCTGCCGAAGCGAAGGTATCCTCAATGGCATCGGGTGGATGCATGCCCGCTTCCCCCTCCCTGCTCTCCCAACTTGGAATGTATTCGGGAACTGTTCCCTGTTCGAAAATGTTCAACAAAGGCTTACCGTCCATATCCTGTCCAATGGGCAATCCAAACATCGCCAGGATTGTGGGTGTAATATCAAGAAGCGTAGCACCATAAACCCTGTCATCTTTTTTTATGCCCGGGCCAGAAATACAGAGCATCCCCAGCGGGTTATGTTCAAGGGCCGGGGCAGCCGGCAGTTCCGGCAGGTACGGAAGCCTCAGGTGGTCGGAATGGAACCCGTGGTCTGAAACAATGATGTACACCGTATCCTCGCCGCACAGATCCATCATCCGCTCCAGCATCATGTCCTGGAAGATGTAGGCTCCTTCAACAACCTGGTTGAATAACCTGAATTTCCTTTCATCGATATGCTGCTGCCTGGGGGGATGGTACTTCATAAACCCATGGCAGAAGTGGTCGATCATATCGAAATACACTGCCATAAAATCCCAATCGGTATGCTCCATCACCTGCGTGGCCACTGCCTGAACAGTAGCGGCTTCGGAGATGAACTTAGCAATGGCACCCAGTTCGTTCTCCTTCTCCTGGTTTACCTGAGCAGCTTCCGGTACGAAAGGAAGCAAATGTGCAAAGGTGAGTTCTTCCGGAAAAACCCTGAGATCGATCAGGTTTTTTATTTGCTGGGGGGGATGAACCGATTTGCGGGGCAATTCCTGGGTTGCTTCAGGCTTTTTGGATGCTTTCGAAAAGAAATTGGAAACGTACACCCCGTTAATGGGTTCGGCAGGATGACTGGGCCACCAGGAGATCACATTGGACCGAAATCCGTTCTGATTTAAAATATTCCAAACAGCCTTCACCTTGCGTGAAGTGACATTAACAGGGCGGACACCCATGCTTTTGGTGTCGGGTTCGGCAAATCCCAAAATGCCATGTTTATCTGCTCTCATGCCGGTGGCAATAGAGGTCCAGAGCATGGGTGACAATGGAGGATCCAGGGTAGCAATGTTGCCCATGACCCCATGGTTCACCAGCCGCGCCAACGCCGGCATCTTACCCGCATCGAGCAGCGGATTGATCACTTTCCAGTCGGCAGCATCCCAGCCTACCAGCAAAACCTTTGGTTTCTTCTTTTGTGCTGCCATCATTCCCCCTTTGATTTCCCGATTGAATTACCTTCCGGCACCTCAACCTGATCCTTAACGTCATCCTTATCTCTGGCTTCGCGCCATAGCCTTAATCCAACCGCACCCAATGCCAGCAATCCCAGCGCCCCCTCTTTGGGGATCTGCACAGGCCTGGGATGGGATTCTCTTCCTGTTTTCGTCATCACGTTATCATTTTTCG
>CAZJZF010000323.1:0-3640 GCA_964550385.1 uncultured Lentimicrobiaceae bacterium
GCAGGAGGCAAGCAGGTCGGGAATGATCAGGGCAGCGTCCCCGAGATGCTGGATGATCTTGTCCTGCAGGCCGGCTTTCGTGATCCACTGTTTCACCGGTTCTTCAAATTCCGGATTGATCTCCACGGTATGCAACACTCCGCCTTCTGCCAGTCCTTCGGCCAGGCATAAAGCACTGTATCCGGTAAATGTTCCGATTTCGAGGATAGCCTTTGGCTGCACCATTTTACTGAGCATCGCCAGCACCCTTCCCTGCAGGTGTCCCGACAGCATCCTGGGGTAAGCGGTTTTCAGATGGGTTTCCCGGTTAAGCTGCATTAAAAGGGGTGACTCGGGCGAAGAATACTTTTCCAGATATTCGGCAATCAGGCTATTCATCTTCTTCGGGTTTGGCTAGGTACACCAGTGTGGAAAAATGTTCTTTCACGAAAATCTCCTGAGCTGCTTCCATAAGGTCTGATGCCGTAATTTTTCCAACTGCCCTGATGGTAGATTCGACCGGCTCCGGTATCTGCCCATAGAGATGTTTTCTTCCCATCCAGAGCATTTCATTCAGTTTGGATTCGTGCCACAGAGCTACCTGACCGGCTACCTGTAATCTTGCCCGGTGGAGCTGGAGTGTTCCAAGAGGTTGATTACGAAGTTTATCCAGTTCTTTCCAAAGTATATTCAAGACCTTTTCTGTCTCGGCTGAAGTAATGCCCATATATACCGATAGATATCCGGTATCGCTGTAGGGCTGGTAGTTTGATTCCACGTGGTAGGCGCTGGCATTCCGCTCGCGCAGGGCCATGTTGAGCCGGCTGCTGGAGGCAGGTCCTCCCAAAATATTATTGAGCAACTGTAGGGTAAGTTTCTTTGGGTGTCCGGTTGGATAGGCAAGGTTTCCCGTAATGATATGCGTTTGGTAGGTGTCTTTTTCCAGGCTGAGGCATTGTGGTTTGTATCCACTGAAGGGTTCACGCGAACGAAGGCATACATTGTTTTTCATCCCCGAGAAATACTTCTTCACCAAACCACTAAACCGTTCTGAGGGTAAGTTTCCGATAAAGGCAATGGCAGTATTGGGTGCACTGAAATGCTTGGAGATGAACCGAAGAATGGAGGTTCTGTTGAGTTTTTTAATTGAATCGGGGGTACCCAGTATATTTCTTGCCATCGGATGGCCCGTAAAGATAAGTTCTTCGAAATCATCGAAAATCGCTTCAGAAGGGGAGTCTTTGAAGGAATTGATCTCATCCATGATCACCAGCTTTTCCTTTTCGATCTCTTTATCGGGGAAGGTGGCATTCAGAAGGATATCTGAAAACAACTCCATGGCCCTTTCGGTATGCTCTTCAAGGAAGGAAGCATGAAGGCAGGTGTGTTCTTTGGTAGTGAAGGCATTAAGATCTCCTCCTACATCATCGAGCCTGCTGAGGATATGGTAAGCTTTACGGTTACGGGTCCCTTTGAAGGCAGTATGCTCAATCAGATGGGCGATGCCGTGTTCTGCTGCAGACTCATCGCGGGAGCCGGCATTGACGTAGACTGCCAGATGCGCCACCCCTGAACCGGAAGGCAATGATACAGCTCTGATGCCATTTGGCAGTTCGAAAAATCTGAAGGAGTCTGTCATTCCTTTGAGATCACCAGTTTTCCCTTGGTAACCTTTCCGTTCGAAAGTTCCAGAGTCACCAGATAAATACCTGAGGACATCAAACCTGATACATCAAGGGTGTGATGGGAATCGGTCTTTTCAGGGATCCTATCGTACACCTTTGTGCCGTTGGATGCGTAGATCCTTATGTGGTTGATGACGAGATTGGGTGAGTTCAGGGTGATTTTGCATTCGCTGTGGCAGGGATTGGGATAGAGGTTAAAGGACGCCTCCGGTCCGGGGCTGAAATCGTTAACACTGTTGAGCCAGGCGTAGGTGTCGCTCCACCAGATGCCTCTGCCGTAGGTTGCTGCCACAAGTTTATGACTGTCGTAATGGATTTCCAGTTCTGCCACCTTCACATTGGGAAGCTCATCGAAAAATGGGATCCAGTTGGTGAGGGTGCTGTCGCGATAGAAGATGCCCACATCCATGCCCACATACAAAGCTCCGGGAGTGTTTTTGTCGAAGACCACACAGTTGGCCGGAAGATTTGCCAGAGACCCGGTGAGGTTAACCCAGGTTGTACCGCCATTACTGCTATAAAACACCTTGCTGTTGCTCGAAAAGCCCGACATGCTTATCGCGATCTGCAGAGGATTGTTTGGGTGTACTGCGATATAGCTGATGGGTGCAGAAGGAAGGTTGTTGTTGATCTGTGTCCAGTTTGCCCCGCCGTCGGTGGTCCGGTATATCCTGTCGTAAGTGGCAGCGTAAATATAGGCAGGATTTGAGGGAGCATAGGACAATGATCTGAATTTATCATAATAGCCTGTTCCGGTAAAAGGGGAGATTTTTGTCCAGCTGGCCCCATAGTTACTCGTTTTATAAATATTGGCATATCCTGCAAGCAGGGTATTTCCGGCAGTTGGATGCATCACATAGGGGGTTACCCAGTATCCTTCTTCTCCTATGTCTTCCGAGATCTTTTCCCAATCGTTTCCTCCGTTGGTGGTTTTGTAGATTCTGCCGTATTGCATCTCACCGTACATGTGGTTGAAGTTGGAGGGGCTGATGATGCACTCCATCCCGTCGCCTCCAAGCATATGTTTCCAGGTGGTGTTGTTCATCAGAAAAGTACCGTTGTCCTGCCAGCCGCCAATAATCCTCCGGTTATCCTGTTTCGAAACACTGAGCCGGTACACCTGCCCGATCATCAGGCCATCGTTGAGTTGGGAGAAGGATAAGCCGGAATTTGTGGTAATATCAACTCCTCCGTCGGAACAAACATAGAGGGCGCCGGTGATGGGGTGATAAACCATGTCGTGTATGTCTGCATGCACATAGGGGAGACCCTCGTCGCCGTACCAGTGCGCCCTGATATTCCAGGTGCTTCCGCCATTTGTACTTCGCCAGATATTTACACAGGCTCCGTATACCTCGTTCTTATTAACCGGTGAAACTGCGATCCCCAGGCAATACCAGGCGATGCCACTGGTGGTATTGCCATCGGTGGCGTAGCCCAGAATGTTGGGGGAGGTGGACATGGTGGTGAATGTGGTGCCGCCATCGGTGGAACGGTACAAACCTTCGAATCCCGATTCACTGCTTGTGGAGGTGATAATGTACACATAATTGGAATCGGCCGGTGTTACAGCAACTTTTGCCCTGCCTACGGTTTGATTGTATTGAAATGAAATGAGGCTGAAGTTTGCTCCGTCATCCACTGATCGCCAAAGTTTTGTGTTGACAATTGCGTATATTACAGAAGGATTTCCGGGTTTAAAGGCCACATCGCCAATGGAGCCTGATCTGACTACTGTCCATGTGCCTCCTCCATCGATGGTCTTGTAAAGACCTATGGTAGTGCCAGCATAGAGGATCTGCGGGTTGGAGGGGTGAATCAGTATCTTTGAAATGCGCCTCTGGTTCTGAACAGTCCAGTTCAACCCGGTGGTATTCCAGGTTAGTCCTGCATCCACCGATTTGAGTATACCTACCGAATAGGTGTCTGAATGATCGAAATCACCTGTAGCAGCGTAGATTACATCAGGGTTCTGA
>CAZJZF010000324.1:0-580 GCA_964550385.1 uncultured Lentimicrobiaceae bacterium
TCCTGCATTCAAACCTCCCTGCACCCGTTACTTTTACCGTTTCCATGTATGTGCTGGAAGAATAGTTTTATCCTGTTCACCTCCTGTATAACACTGGCTCTTCAGGCTGGTTGCTCCCGACAGTCAGGAACCATTAACTGGCCCGAAGGTGAATGCTTGGATGCAGGTAAAAATTCCCGAAAATCCGATACCTCTTCCATCGAAATCCTCTGCATTGCTGCTGGATTGATAGATGTGCATTCTCTCGATTCCTCCATCCGGGTGGATCTGAAGTATGCTTCAGAAGATAATTTTCTGAAAAAGAATTTATACGGAAACTTCCGGAAATGCTATCTCCAGCCCGAAGTTGCACAAAAGATTGCCGATGCCCAGAAAATCCTGAAAACCAAGCATCCGGAAAAATCTCTGCTGGTTTGGGATGCAGCCAGACCCCTTTCGGTTCAGAAAGCTATGTGGAAAGTTGTAAAACCTCCGCCCGGAAAAAACACCGTGTCCCCTGTGCAAACGGTATAATTTAATGTTGAAGCATTCAAAGCAGGCTGGTCAATAGTAACCTGAATTGTTGAGAGACATGCGCTGT
>CAZJZF010000324.1:590-3640 GCA_964550385.1 uncultured Lentimicrobiaceae bacterium
CCTCCGCCCGGACTGGCAAGGGGGTTTCTGGTATCAAATCCCGCACGCGGCTCCCTGCACAATTTTGGCTGTGCAGTTGATGTTACCATTGCCGATGAAAACGGGAATCCCCTCGATATGGGCACTGGATTCGACTGTTTCGAAGAGATCGCCTGGCCCGTACGTGAACAGAAATTGTTAAAAGATGCTAAACTCACACCGGAGCAGGTAACAAACCGCAAACTCCTGCGTTCGGTGATGTACAGTGCGGGATTTTGGAATATCCAGACCGAATGGTGGCATTTCAATGCCATGAGGCGTGAGGTGGCCGCTGCCAGGTTCACAATACTTCCCTGATCACCGGAGTTTGACACGTCTATTTTGTCTATTTTTGCAGTCCATTTATCCTATTCTAAAATATTCTATCTATATGTTATTCAGACTAATGAAGATTTTCAGATTGAGGGCCATAACATCAGCCCTTTTTGTTGTTCTTGCTGTTGTCCTCTTTACTTCTCTCCGGTCTGATCAGTCGGGCAGAGAGAAAATCCTGCTGGAAACATTGCTGAAAGCGATGAACACCATGCATTTCGATCCATTGCAAATGGACGATGCCTATGGCGAAAAGGTCTTCGATAACTATATTAAAATTACCGACCATTTCCGGAAGTTCCTGATCCAACCCGATATCAATACGCTGCAGGTTCAAAGGCATGCCATAGACAATCAATTGATAAGTGGCAGCCTTGAGTTCTTTGATGCCGTGAATGAGATCTATTTCAAGCGGTTGGAGGAAGCATCGGTTTACTATAAGGAGGCGCTTGAGCAGCCTATGGATTTCACCATGGATGAATCTGTGGAACTCGACCCCGAAAAGAGCCCCTGGTGTGCAACGGAATCCGAACTGCGGGAAGAATGGCGTAAGGCTGTGAAATACCAGGTGATGATCCGGATTCATCAGGATCTGGAGATACAGGAAGCTGCAGAAAAGAAGATAGATTCGGTAATCACTTTGAAAACCCTGAAGGAGATTGAAGAGGGGGCTGTAGTACAGGTGAAAAAAATGTATGATGACTATTTCGACCGGTTGGAAAAGGAGACTCGTGCCGATCGTCTGGAGAACTACCTGAATGCCATCACCACCATTTACGACCCCCACAGCAACTATATGGCACCCGCCAAAAAGGAGAATTTTGACATTTCGATGACCGGGAAGCTTGAAGGGATTGGGGCAGTGCTAACGCAGCGCAGCGGACTCATTCAGGTTGAGGAGATTATGCCCGGAAGCCCGTCATGGAAACAGGGTGAACTCAAAGCCGGTGATATGATTCTGAAGGTTGCCCAGGGAGAGGCAGAGCCGGTAGATATCACCAACATGAGACTGGATGAAGCGGTGCGACTGGTGCGCGGAAAAAAAGGCACCGAGGTGAGGCTTACCGTTAAGAAGAAAGCTACGGAAGAAATTGCTGTGATTCGGATCATCCGCGACGTGGTGGAAATGGAGCAGACCTTTGCCAGATCTGCGATCCTGAATACTGTCGACGGTAAAAAAGTAGGGTACCTGTATCTGCCCCGTTTTTATGCCGATTTCAGCAACCCGTTTACAGGCCGTTTCTGTGCCGATGATGTACGTAAGGAGATCGAAAAGCTTAAAAGCATTGGCATTGAAGCCTTGCTGTTCGACCTCCGGAGCAACGGCGGCGGCTCCCTGTCGGATGTGGTAAAAATTGCAGGTTTCTTTTTCGACAGAGGACCTGTTGTGCAGGTGAAGGACAAGATAGACGGATTGAATGTGCTCAACGATGTCGATCCAACTGTGACTTATGATGGCCCTGTGATTGTTATGGTGAATAATGGAAGTGCTTCTGCCTCCGAGATCTTTGCCTCTGCCCTGCAGGACTACAAAAGGGCTGTTATTGTCGGAAGTCCGAGCACCTATGGCAAAGGAACGGTTCAGCGCCTCTTTGAGCTCGATCAGATGGTGCCATCAGCAGCCCAGGGGATAAAGCCACTGGGGACACTTAAACTTACCACGCAGAAATTCTATCGTATCAATGGCGGCGCTACCCAGCTCAAAGGGGTAACACCCGATATCGTAATTCCCGATCCTTTTATGTACCTCGAATCGGGTGAGCGGGATATGGACAATCCCATGGCATGGAGCCAGATCAAACCTGCCGGATATAATGTCTGGAATGGAGCCTACGGCAAAGTTGCTGCATTGCGCGAGAAAAGCGAGAAACGCACCCGCAGCAGTGAAACTTTCCTGGAGGCAGAGAGGTTTGCCAAAGAGCTGAAAACCCAACGCGACCAAACAATAGAAACCCTGAATCTTACGGCTTATCGTGAAAAACAAAAAGCACGCAAACAACGGTCTGACCGTATGGAAAAACTGATGGAAAAGGAAACGGGAATCAGTCTATCCCTAACACCTGCCGACTTAGCCATTGTAGCCGCCGACACACTGAAAGGAAAATTACTGAATGAGTGGTTAGACGACCTCAAAAAGGATGTCTATCTGTCGGAAGTGGCCTCGATCACCCACGACATGCTCGATGCAGGCAAGCCCGAAAAATCCCGCAATAAGCAGAAGTAGGCGGTTGATAACTTTTTGGCAAACGGATTCTCCTTTTTTTCTGTTGCTGATCATATATACCCTCTGAAGTAACGAAATGGAGGGTTTGGATATGAGCACAACACAATTCAGCTGGATCTCCTTCCGGAGAAACCGCATTGTTTCAGCACCATCGGTTCGCAGGTATGATTTTCCGGTGCAACAGGCGGTAAATTTCAGGCTACTCAGGAACAACGAGCAAGAAAAAACCCGCTCGAAGAGCGGGTGAGGGTTATGTTGGGGGATGTTCTGAACATCAGTTCAACGGGAGGTTACCTTTGTCCGTATGCTCTCTGGGTTCTACCTTGCGGTAACGGATCTTAACGGTATATTCTCCAACTACATATTCGCTTATATGCTCCTCTTCCGGAGTGATCTCGGTACTGCGGGCTGGCACTTCCTTGCTTTTTCTAAGGTAATCATCACGCCTGAAGAGTTCTGGTCCATATGGGCTGCA
>CAZJZF010000325.1:0-3638 GCA_964550385.1 uncultured Lentimicrobiaceae bacterium
TAAGCCTGCCGCTAGCGTTCATCCTGAGCCAGGATCAAACTCTTCATTGTATAAAGATTTTGAATGCTCTAAGATCTATTACTCTCTGAATTGACTTCAGGGATATTTGCTTACCTTTATTTGTTGCTTCAATACCTTCAAAGAACAATGCCCATCCACTTCGCTTCTCTACCCCCGCATGGGCTATCTGTTATCTCTAACGTTCAGAACTGTGTTTCCCGTTTTCAGAACAAAAAGGAGCGCAAAGGTACAACAGGTTTTCTTATCCACCAAACAAACTTATCAACATTTTTTCAACCTGCCTTCACCCTCAAAGAACCTTCTCAAATCGTTCCGTAAAAACGGACTGCAAAGATACGCACTTTTTGGGTTTCGCAATGGGTTAAGTCAACTTTTTTTCAACTTTTTTTCTTTTGCCTCAAAATCAGGCCTCTTAACCCCTAAATCCCTTGTCTGATCACGATTTCAATGTACTTCCTTCTAAAGCGGGTGCAAAGGTACAAATTTTCTTTTCATCCCCGCAAGCTTTTTCTGAAATTTTTTACAATTAATTTATATCTCCTTAAAGATCAGGAGATACTTCAACGATATTTTTACGGTTTGGTTTCAGATTCGACCCAGAATCTCCAGCGTCAGTCGCCAAAACTTGTCAACAGAGGCTATGTCCAGCCGCTCATCCGGTGAATGGGCCCCCTTGATCGTTGGACCGTATGAGACCATATCCATCCCCGGATATTTCTCCCCGATTACCCCGCATTCGAGTCCGGCATGAATCGCCAATACCTTCGGATCGCTGCCAAAGAGATCCTGATAGGCTTCCTTCGACACCTTCAAAACAGCGGATGATGGGTTGGGAGTCCACCCCGGATAACCGTCGGAATGACGATATGATGCCCCCGCAAGGTCAAAGACCGATGCCACCATCGTGCAAACATCTTCTTTGGCGCTCTCTACCGATGACCTCTGACTGGTGGTTACCATAATATATAGAGGAGTCATTTTAACCGAGGCAAGGTTGGTGGAGGTCTCCACGAAGTTGGGGATCTCCCGCGACCATTCGATCACACCGTGCGGACATGCATACAATGCTCCGAGCAGTCGCTCCTGCAGATCTGTGGTTAACACCATCGCCGGCATATCGGCGGGCTCCATCCTGATCTTCAGATCGGGTTCTGTTGCGTGCAGCTCGTCAATGATGCCTGCCGCAAACAGAGGAAACCACAATCTGGCATCTGCAACCCTTTCGTCCGGAATCAAAATAACCGCTTCCCCCTCCCTGGCAATGGCATTCCGCAGGTTGCCGGCATCGATGTGCGACACCCGGAAACCGTGGAGAGATGCACCATGCCACAGGATCCGGTTGAGGATTTTAACGGCATTGCCGCGCCCTTTGTGGATATCGTCGCCGCTATGGCCTCCAGTGAGTCCGGAAACAGCTACTTTGTAAGGGGTATGGCCCGCAGGTGCCGCCTCGGTTTCCAGTGCAAATTCTGCCACAGTATCCTTGCCCCCGGCACAACCAATGAAGATCTCCCCTTCATCCTCCGAATCGAGGTTCAGTAAGATTCTGCCATGCAGCTGCCCGGGCTGGAGGGCAAAAGCGCCGGAGAGACCGGTCTCCTCATCAACGGTAAAGAGGCATTCGATCGGTCCGTGGGGGATGTCGTCCGCAGCCAGAATCGCCAACATTGCCGCCATCCCGATGCCGTCATCGGCACCCAGCGTAGTGCCGGTTGCCTTTACCCATCCCTCCTCGATGCGGGGAATGATCGGGTCCTTGCTGAAGTCATGCTCCACATCGCTGTTCTTTTCGCATACCATATCTATATGGCTCTGCAAGATCACAATGGGTTTGTTTCCCATTCCTGCCGTGGCCGGCTTACGGATGATCACATTGCCGATTTCGTCGACTTCAGTTTCAAGGTTATGCTCCTCACCAAAAACCTTCAGGTATTCAATGATCTGCCCCTCCTGCTTCGATGGGCGTGGAATGGTGAGAATTTCGGCGAAGTAACGCCATACCGGGGCGGGACCGAGGGTGAGGATTGTGTCGTAGCTCATAATATAATTAGTTAGGAGTTAGAAATTAGAAATTAGAAATTAGAAATTAATAATTATAAATCAATAGGTTAGATTCTAAAACCTGGAATCTGGAACCCGGAACCAGGAAAATTCTGATTGATGTTGCGAAGATAGGGGTTTCGGAGCTTATATGAAGCCTTATATTTTCTTCTATGTCTTATAGGGTTCAAAAAATCAGCGTAGATCAGCGATATCTGTGGGCTTATAAAAATGGAACGCTGATGACACCGATTTTTTATGATTTGCGCTGATCTATTGTATCAACGGGAGCTGAGGATTCAAAGCTATTAATATCTTTGCCGGCCGGAAAGATTCCGTTCAAAACCATTTCCACCCCGGGATCAGATGTATGGCCCTACCATCAAAAAGCACTGTATCTTCCTGATTCATGGTGACGATGGTTCCCTTTTGCAGCTTCAATGATTCCATCGCTTCAAGAAGTCCACTGAACTCTCTTTGCTGATTGTATTCATTCACCTCAAGACAAACCTGAAATGCCTGATAGTCGGATTTTTCGGTTCTGGTGATAAAATCGCACTCTTTCTTCCCTTTGAAATACCAAACCTCTGCCCCGGCTCGCTTCAGGTGCAGAAAAACAGTCGTTTCCAACAGCCGGCCAAGATCAGGGGATCCAGAGGATGAGGTGCTGAAAACCAGCCCCTGGTCGATCCCGTAAACCTTCCGTGGGTTGCGGGTCTGGACTTTAAGAGAGGTGTGGTACATCGGTACCGGAAAGAAAAGGTAGGCATCTGTAAGATATTGCAAAAAGTCCATTACGGTTGAAGGTGAGCCAATCTCAAATACCTTTCTCAGGTTATTGAATGACATCTCCTTGCCGTTGTTGGTGAGTAAAAACTGCATCATCCTTCTGTAAACCTCCTGATTTCTGAGATTATAACGGGCAAAGATATCCCGCATCAGGATGTCGGAAGCAAGGGTTGTGAGCAGTTCACGGTTCTTTACGGCAAGAAAACCGGGGAAACCTCCTTCAGTCAGGTATCCCTGAAAACTTTCCAAGCCGGGACTTTGGTTGTTAAACGTAAGGTATTCGTTATAAGAGAACGGAAATAACCCGAAATCAAGATGGCGACCTGTTAGTTTGGTTCCCAGATCATTGCTGAGCATTTTTGCATTGGATCCGGTGATAACCACTGTTTTCCCCCGGTCCACAGCATCCCGCACATAACGTTCCCATCCCGGCACAACCTGGATTTCATCAAAGAACAGGATCTTGCTGTCGCCAAACAATTCCCCGAAGAGCTGCTCCACAACCAAAAAGTCTCCCAATTCGAAATCAGCTGTCCGACTATCTTCCAGGTTAAGATAGTTCCTGGAATGATGCATGCGCATGCATTGTTTCATCAGCGTACTTTTACCAGATCTGCGCACCCCCGAAATGATGTATGCGAATGGATGCAACGCCCTTAAATCTTTGAGCATTTCACGTTCAACCTCCCTTTCCGGGATGTGAAGCCACTCCTGCTGAGCAAGAATGATGGATTTTAAAACATCTTTCAGCATGATCTTACGTTAATAATGTATATTAATATACATTG
>CAZJZF010000326.1:0-3637 GCA_964550385.1 uncultured Lentimicrobiaceae bacterium
TATCGCGATTTCCACTCGTACCGCACTTTCCCATTCCCCATGTTGGTAACGGCGGTAAGGATTCCGTTGGAACCCGCCTTGTTGGTGGAGGCCGTGGTGATGAAAACCCAAACCGAGTCGGCCTTGTCGGATAGCACCTGTTTTGTAGGCCACCACTGCTTGGCATTGAAGGGTTCAGAAAGTGTCCAGGTAACCTGTGCACCCCACGAAGGGGAGGTACCGTTGCTGATGCCGGAGAAGAATCCGCCTGGCACACTGGGGGTGCCTTTGTACCAGATGGTTACAGAAACAGCCGCATCATTGGTGAAGGAGAGGCCGGGCACATACACCTCATCACCCGAACGGACAAAAGGTTTGAGGAGTCCGTTGATCTTTAGGCTGTCAATGGTCAATGCCGGGATGAGTTCTACCACAAAAGTATCGAGCACCGGAACCACCACTTTGGCATCAATCCGAACACTTCCTTTCAGATAGATGGAGGTGTTCGACATCTCCAGATCCAGGAAATAGAATTTTACATCATATCCGTCAATATCGGGGTGTAGAACCGGTGGAGGTGTTTTCTGCGAGGCGACCCATTGCTGGGGTCGTTTAACACAACAGGGCAGCGATTCGTGTTGCTGGGCCGACAGTTGCAATGTGGCCATACAGAATACCATTCCAATAAAGAGCATCAGGTTTCTCATAATCTTTGATTCACGGGGTTTTTTCGATAAAAGCGGTCAAAGATACGCAATTTGTTCCCCTGCCCAAGAAGCGACACTCTGAGGGGCAAAGAGATGTAATCTGGTCACTTTTAACATTTTTTATGAAGCATTTCATCCTATATTACCTATTTTTGGAACCTGAACCATAGCTGCCTGATGCGTAAAACAGCCCTTATACTGTTTATTCTAATAATTCAAAACTCTCTGCTTCAGGCAGATAACAAACCCTATCCAGACACTTCCGCTACTGCTTCTGCCGATGAAATCCGGTTTCGGATGGATGATCCGATCCTGATGATGCTCGACAGCATGATCAATTTATCATACCTGGCCAAACATATGCCCCTGTGTGCTGCCAGCGCGTCCAACCCCAACAATTTCTGCACAGATGATATTCCCTGGTATACCGATAGCCTTGTGGCCACACGGCTCGAAGCACTCGATCATACCACTCCCTTCGAGCTGGTGTACAATGCCCAGGTGCAGAAAGTCATCGATTTTTATGCCTATAAGCGCAGAGCTTCCGTATCGAGAATGCTGGGACTGGGCAGGCTCTATTTTCCGCTTTTCGAGGAAACCCTGGACAAATACAACCTGCCTGTAGAGTTGAAATATCTTGCTATAGTTGAGTCGGCGCTCAATCCGGTGGCTGTTTCACATGCCGGAGCAGTAGGATTGTGGCAGTTTATGCCCGCTACCGGAAGGTTGTACGGCCTCACTCCCGGACAGGGAGTGGATGACCGCCGAGACCCTTTCAAAGCTACCGATGCAGCATGCCGCCATTTTGTAGACCTTTACGAGCGCTTCGGCGACTGGCATCTGGTGTTGGCTGCCTACAATGCAGGAGCTGGTGGCGTTGGGCGTGCCGTAAAAAAAGCGGGTGGCATAAACGATTACTGGAAGGTACAACCATACCTGCCCAAAGAGACCCAGAATTATGTGCCGGCATTTATCGCAGTGTGTTATGTTATGGCCCACCACCAGGACTATAACATTATGCCGGTAACCCCCCCCTTCAACTATTATATTCTCGATACCGTGGCAGTGCGTAACTACCTGACCCTCGATTTCCTGGCAGAAAAACTGGCCCTCGACCGCGAAAGCCTCGGATTCCTGAACCCGGCACTCAAGAGCGGAAACATCTATGCCTCCCCCGATAACCCCTGGTACATTACCCTGCCCCGCTCACATGTGGGAACCTTTGTTGCCAATGCCGATCTCTATTATGAAGCGATGAAGGAAAATGCCAAATCCCGTCCGGATGAGTCGGCAGCAGTTTCCAAAACCAAATCAAAAGTTCACACAGTTCGCAAAGGGGAAAGCCTGGGTGTCATTGCTTCCAAACATCACTGTTCGGTTACTGCCCTGAAGAAAAAGAACAAGCTGAAAAGCAACACCATCCACCCGGGTCAGAAGCTGCTGATTCCCTAAGCAGCCGAACCAGGGCAGCTCTTGGGGTTTGTTTATGTGTCTATTCGTTTAGGTGTTTAGTCGCTGGTTACTTGTTGATTATCAATAAATAATCCTTCATTTCGCTTTTTATTAATTTCTAAGGCCGGGATTGAAAAGCATACCTCTTTTAGGCTTGAATTTTGCTAGACAGGCTCCTTTTGCTTTCAACCTTTTTGTTACGAACTTTGTCCCCGAAAAAATCTGTGATCATGAAAAATCTGATGATAAAACTGTTGTGCATTTCTGCACTGATGACGATGACCCTTGCTGGTTGCAAGCAGTCTGCCCCTCCGGGCAAACCCGGATCCCATGCCCGGATCAGCGAAGTACTGGTGGTAATGGACAAGGTTTTATGGCAGAGCTCTCTGGGAGATTCTGTAAGGTCTGCTCTGGGAGAGATGTACCCTTATCTGAACCAGCCACAACCTCTTTTCAGCATCATCTACCGGGAACCCAAAGACTTCGACGAAACCTATTCAATCTTTCGTAACATCCTGATTTTTGCCCTCGAACCAGAGCGCGACGGAGGCAACATCCAGAAAGAGATCGATCCATGGGCAAAACCCCAAACCGTAATTCAACTCAATGGGAACAATGGAGAAACACTGCTGGGACTGTTCGAAAAAAACCGTGATGCCATCCTGAAGGCCTTCGACGACAGTGAGATCCGGCGCCTGAAAGGGGTAATGCAGAGCATAAGCAAGAAAATCAATGCCGAACAGGTTGCCAAACAACTGGGGCTTACCATTTCGGTACCTGAGGGGTATTACCTTGCCAAAAATCAGAAAGACTTTATCTGGGCCAGAAAGGTGATTAAAAGCCAGACCCAGGAGTCAGCCTTTTGGATTACTACACTCCCATATACCGATACGGCACAGTTTAACCCTGAATCGGTGCTGGCGCTCCGCGACAGTATCTGCAAGGCGCACATCCCCGTTCAGGACAAAGTTTCCTATATGGGCACTGAATACCGTTTCGGATATCAGTCTAAAATCATCCGTCTTAATGGCTATTACACCCTCGAGACCCGCGGTTTCTGGAGAACTTACGGCAACCACTCGATGGGGGGTCCTTTCCTGAATTATCTGGTGCTTGACGAGAAAAAAAATCGACTGGTGATGATCGACTGCTACGTATTCAAACCCAACGAAGACAAGCGGGATATGGTGCGGCAGCTCGAAGGGATTGCGCACACCCTGCAACTTTGAAACACTCTCAGAAACCGTTGAGGTTCATGGTAACCGTTGGTATCAGCAAAAGCAGCCCCAACAGCACCATCACCACGATAAAACGCCATACCCATTTTACCCATTTGTCGTAAGGAATCCGGGCAACACTCAATACCCCCAGCAGCACTCCGGAGGTAGGGGTAATCATGTTGGTAAATCCATCGCCGAACTGAAATGCCATTACCGTAGCCTGACGCGACACCCCGATCAGATCCGAAAACTGCGACATCATGGGCATGGTGAGGGCTG
>CAZJZF010000327.1:0-3636 GCA_964550385.1 uncultured Lentimicrobiaceae bacterium
TGGTGATGGGTATCCTTAGTATTGTGTTGTGCTGGTGTTATGGACTGCCCGGTATGGTACTGGGAATCATCGCATTGGTACTGGCAGGAAAAGCCAATACGCTGGCGATGGCACAACCTGAAAGGTATACCATGTCGTCGGTGAAAAATTTCAAAGCTGGTCGTGTCTGTGCTATTATCGGATTGATTCTCAGTATTCTGTACCTGGTCTTTGTCATTATCTACATCGCGATGCTGGGTACCCTGGTGATGAACCCGGAAGCCATCAATGAGATGTTTAACCTGTAAGCCCATGAAAATACTGCCGGTACCTTTGATCAGGGAGGCAGACGCTTACACGATTGCCCATGAGCCTGTTGCCTCCACTGACCTGATGGAGCGGGCGGGAAGTGCCTGTGCCGCTGCCATTGCGCGGATGTTGCAACCTGATACCCCTGTTGTGGTGGTGGCCGGACAGGGTAACAACGGGGGAGATGGACTGGTGATTGCCAGAATTCTTCATACCCTCAGCATTCCGGTTCAGACGTATGTGTTGAAGTTGCAGAAACAGGGATCACCCGATTTTGAAATCAACCTGCAGCGCCTTGCAGGCACTGGCCTTCCAGTAAGTTTCATGGCAAATGCCGGGGATATCCCTGAGTTTCCTCGTGGCTCTGTGGTTATTGATGCCCTGTTCGGCTCAGGGCTGTCGCGACCGGTCACCGGACTGGCAAAAGAGCTGATCGACAGAATGAACCGCCCGGGTTGCATGACTATAGCCATCGACATCCCATCGGGGCTCAATGCCGACGACTATACTGACGAAGCTGCCGGGGCTGTGGTAAGAGCTTCACACACCCTCTCACTGGAGCTCCCCAAACTGGCCATGTTGATGCCTTCCAATTTCTGCTTCACGGGAAAATGGGAGGTTGTGCCCATCGGACTGGATCCGGGCTTCATCGAACGTGCACCATCGCCATGGTCACTTTTTAGGGCAGCTGATGCCGCAGGTATATTCAAACCGCGTGAAAGGGTGGCCCACAAGGGAGATTTCGGACATGGCTTGCTGGTGGCAGGAAGCCGTGAGAAGGGTGGAGCAGCCATCATGGCTGCCAGTGCGGCACTGCGCTGCGGAGCCGGGTTGCTTACCGTACATGTGCCCGGTTGCCTGGCTTCAGCCATAAACGTGGCATTGCCGGAGGCGATGCTGAGCATTGATAAAGAGGAACAAATCATTACTTCGGCACCTGATATTTCGAAATATTCTGCCCTCGCAGCGGGACCGGGCATTGGCATCAGGCAAAAAACCCAGACGGTGCTGGAAAACCTGCTGGATACAGCTCAGGTGCCCCTGCTACTCGACGCTGATGCTCTGAACATCCTTGCCCATCAAAAATCCTGGCTAAAACAACTGCCTCCCGGTTCTGTCCTCACCCCTCATCCCAGGGAGTTTGAACGGCTGGCCGGAGACAGCAGCAACGAATTTGACCGGTTGCGGAAAGCCATTGATTTCGCGATGGAATATCAATGTTTTGTAGTGCTGAAAAGCGCTTTTACCGCAGTGATCAGTCCCAACGGGCAATGTTCATTTAATGCCAATGGAAATGCCGGACTCGCCAAAGGGGGATCGGGCGATACGTTAACGGGCATCATCCTGGGACTGCTGTGCCGGGGATACAAACCATGGAATGCTGCCCGGCTTGGAGTTTACATCCACGCCAGAGCTGCTGAAATCGCTGCCCGGACCTCTGGTCTCGATGCCATCCTGGCTTCGGATGTGACTGCCAATACAGGGCTGGTGTTTAAAGAGCTGGAAGAGTCAGCTGAAATTTAACCTTTCCCTGATGAAGAGGTTTTAATTCTACGGAGCAATCGCCTCTAACACCTCCAGAATCTGGGGTATCAGAAGGGTTTTTTCATCATTTTTAATAATAAAGCCTGTAAGTGCCCTCTTTTTCTCCGGAGTCCACTGGCGGTTCAAACGCTCGAGCACTTGCGCCTTCGTAATGCTGTCGCGCTCCAAAACACGGGAAATGGCCAATTCCAGGGGAGCATCCACCAAAATTACGGCATCGAAATATTTATCAAGCCCATGTTCAAACAGGATTGCCGACTCCATAAAACAGCACCTGGCATCCTTTTGTTTTTCAAGCCAGTCATGCCAATCCTTCATCACCAGGGGATGGATCAGGCGGTTTATCCAAAGTAGTGCTTCGGGATTCTCAAACACCAGGGCAGCGATTTTTTTCCGGTCGGGCAGACCGTCAGGAGTCAGGATATCCATCCCAAACCGGTCGATAAGATGCATAATCACATCCGGAGACTGCATCAGACGGTTGGCTTCCTTATCGGCATAATATACCTTAAAGCCCATCTTTTCAAGGATTGCAGCCACGAAGCTTTTCCCCGATCCCATGTTGCCGGTCAGTCCGATCTTTTTCATCAGCGGATGATGTATATGCCGCGGTTAGTCATGACTAGTCTTTCACAGGTTCCACCGGAATCCTGTCGGGAATCAGCTTCACCTTCTTCACAAATGCAGGATAACGGGTGTCAAGGATAGCGAATAGAATCCCTCCCTCTTTTATCAGCTTTGCAGCGATCACCTCTACCGTAAGCGGGTTAAATGAGGCAGCTTCTTCGGCAGGAATCTGGCATTTTACTTCCACGGTCGGATGTTTAAGCACCCCGGCAGAAAGAACGGTGTCGGAGGTAATGACCTGGGTGAAAAAGCTCTTTTCCACAAACCTCGAGATCGTACCGGAGATTTCCACCCCGTCTGTTTCCAGTGACAACTTATCAGGGTATGGATTCACCAGCGATGCACGATAGCGAAAAGATCCTTCGCTTAAGGGCAATGAAAGGGATGAGGTACGAATAAACTGAATCTGATCCACCAGTTTTTGGTTGCCTGAAATGACCACTGAATCAGGTTTAATCTGTACCGTATCGTGAAGGTCGAAGCCATGCCTGAATTCGGCTGAAAGATCCGGCCTGATGGCCACCTTGCGGGAAGTGGTTTGCGCCAGGCTAAAAAACAGGGTGTCGGGTTTCACGGTAAGCACCGTTGATGAAAGTGGTAACTGACTGGAAATACGTGCTATAAGCGATTGTGCTGTGATAAAGAAAATACCGGGTTGTCTGGCCTCCCTGAGAAAAGCCCTATCCAGGTCGAGCGTAAGTTCACCGGCTCTGGCAAATTGATGAAACAGAATCTGATATCCGTGAGTTCTGATTTCGAGGTTGATTACGGAAGGTTGCAAAGGAGTCAACTCCTGCTCAGACCATAAGCTATTGAAGCTCACCTGATACGAAACCGCGTGAACGTACTGCCGGTTTAGCTTAATGGTGAACCACAGCAGGGCACTCAGAGCAAGGCATATCAGAAAACTGAAAACCTGCCGTCGGTTCCGCTGCATATAGAGCAGGAACCTTCTTGGTGTAAAGCCTGAAGGTTTTGAGCCCATGGGGGTGGCTGCCGCAATGCGGAGTTATTTTTTCTGTGCCATCTGCTCGCGACCTGCCGACTGGTCGTTGGTAACGGCAGACTTCTCAACTTCAATATGGGTCTTGTCGATCATCTCGAGTACGAAGGTGGTCTCCCTGACCTCATTGATTTTCCCGTGAATACCGCCAATGGTAACCACTTTGTCGCCTT
>CAZJZF010000328.1:0-3622 GCA_964550385.1 uncultured Lentimicrobiaceae bacterium
GCTCAACCACCGGATGAGAGTCGCGCCCGCTGCCTGAGCGGAGTCGAAGGCAGCAGAGAAGGCGGTGGTTTCGGCTCCGCTCAACCACCGGATGAGAGTCGCGCCCGCTGCCTGAGCGGAGTCGAAGGCAGCAGAGAAGGCGGTGGTTTCGGCTCCGCTCAACCACCGGATGAGAGTCGCGCCCGCTGCCTGAGCGGAGTCGAAGGCAGCAATAACAAAACAAAAGAAATGTACTAATATGAAAAAACTCCTTCTTTTTTTGTTCATCCTGTTAGCACTAGGCTATGTAGCCTGCAAAGAAGAGGAACCCGTGCTTACCCCTTATGAACTCCTTACCACACGGATCTGGGCTTCCGACAGCCTGCTGGCAAACGGTGTGGATGCCAGCGGCCCGGGGGAGATGCTGGAGACATTCAAGGGGAATGCTTTTTTTAATACCGATGGCACGGGAGTGCTGGGGGAATATGATGCCACCTGGGTGCTATCAGTCGATAACACCGAAATCACCATCAATACCACAGACCCTCCGATGGAAATCATTACCACTATTCGGGAACTCACGAAAGAGTCGTTGAAAATTACCACTGCGGTGGCCGATATCAGCAACCCCGGGCAGTTTATTGAAATACGGATGACGTTTAAAGGAACTGTTAAAGTATGAGGTTTATCCCCGGATGCTTTCTGGTTTTGACGACGCTGTGGCTTGCTAGTCCAGTGGTGCAGGCACAGAATGCGCATGGTGCAGCTGATAAACAGGCTGTGATCACCGGAATTATTTTCGACGGCACCACAAAACATCCGTTACCCGGGGCAACGATCCTCTCCGACAACGGGAAGGGGACCATCACCGGTAACAACGGCAGGTTCAGGCTCCTGACGGGAGAGGGGAAATGCATCCTCCGCTTCAGGTTTGTCGGGTATGCCGAAATAACCCGTGAGTTAACCCTTCGCAAGGGAGATTCGGTTGATGTTCAAGTGGCTATGTTTATCCAGGCCAGAGAGATGGAAAAGGTGGTGGTAAGCGCCGGCAGGGCACCCCAGCAGCTTGCCGATCTGGTGGTGTCGGCCTCCGTGATCAAAGCAGAATCGATCGATGCAGCTCATACCCGCAATGCCGATGAACTGCTGAACCGCACTGCGGGGGTGGAAATCCTTGACGGACAGGCTTCTATCAGGGGTGGAAGTGGATTCAGCTATGGAGCGGGCAGCCGGGTGATGGTGCTGGTGGATGGACTGCCGTACCTTTCGGCCGATGCCGGCCATGTGAGCTGGCAGGCACTCCCGCTGGAAAACCTGGAGCAGATCGAGATCATCAAAGGGGCTTCCTCGGTACTCTACGGCTCATCGGCACTCAATGGCATTGTGAGCCTGCGTACTGCCGAAGCGACCACAGAGGGTGTTACCCGCTGGTATGCCGGCGGAGGCATCTATGATACGCCAAAGCGGGATGCCTGGAAATGGTGGAGCAGTCCCAGGGTTTTTTCTGATGTATCATTCTCCCATCTGAAACGCTACGGCCGCACCGACATCGCGGCAGGTGTCTTTGGTCGTTACGACAACGGGTACCGGAAATACAACGAAGATCATCTGGTGCGGTTCAACCTCCGGCTCAAGCACAGATCAGCCAAAATCCGTGGTCTGGAGTACGGCCTGGGAATCCATGGCAGGCAGAGCCGTAAAACCGATTTTATCCTGTGGGACGACGGCACTACCGGAGCGCTGATTCAGGACACCTCCACAGCGCAACGGATGACCGGAACCGGTGCTACCTTCGATCCTTTCATCGGATATCAGCAGAGTACAAAAACCAGGCACGAGCTGCGGGGGCGGCTGCAGTGGTCGCAGAACGATTTCCCGGACGGGGGCAACAACAACAGCGAATTCCTCTCAGAATATGCTGAATATCAGTTCCGCCATACCCTCTCGCCCCTGTTTACCCTCAATGCCGGCGCGTCATGGTACCATGCCGCCATATTTTCCCCTTTTTACGGCAACCACCGCGGAAATACCACCGGAGGATATCTGCAGATGGACGTGCAGCCGGGTAAACGGCTGAAGCTGGTGGCAGGTGCGCGCATCGAGCATGCCGTGCTGAACGATGAAAAAGGGAAGCCGGTACCCCTTTTCCGTGCCGGAGCCAATTTCAGGGCGGGCGGACTGACCTTCCTGCGTGCCTCTTTCGGACAGGGATACCGCCACCCTTCCATCGCCGAGAAGTATGCTTCCACAACGCTGGGTGCGGTTACCATCATATCCAATCCTCAGATCAACCCCGAATCGGGATGGAACACCGAAATAGGGCTGAAGCAAGGATTCAGGGGAAAGCTGGCCGAAGGGCTGGTGGATATTGCCCTGTTCTATTCCGAGAACAAGGATATGATCGAATTTGTGTTCGGCGTGTACCAGAATCCGGTTACCGGACAGTACGGTTACGGATTCAGAGCCACCAACGTAGAATATTCAAGGGTGTATGGTGCAGAGGCCGAGCTGGTGCTGCGCACACGCATCGGGATATTCCCCGTTACGATGCAGGGAGGGTATGTATTTATGTATCCGGTGAAGTTCAATCCGCATACCGGTAAAAACACGGATGAATACCTGAAATTCAGGCGCAAGCATGCGTTTAACGTGAACCTGGGCACATCATGGAAGAAATTCGAAGGGTTGTTCCAGGTCACTGCACGTTCGCCGCTGCTGGATGTGGATTATGTGTTTCTGAACCCCTCTACCCGCGAAACCATCCTCCCGGGATTCTACGATTACTGGATGCAGCACAACAAAACCTATCTGGTGCTCGATGCATCGCTGGCGTATCCGCTGAATTACCGGTTTAAAATCTCTGCATCGGTAAAAAACCTCACCAACACCGAGTATATGGGCCGGCCGGGCGATATCCGGCCGCATCGCCATTTTATCCTGCGAATCTCCGGAACTTTATAATTGCTGGTTTTAATGACCTCCTAAAGAGATCCATGATTCCTTGCTGCAAAGATTATCTTTTACCATTGAGGCACGGAGCACACAGAGTACCAAAGAGAAAAATCTATTGCATTTAAATCAGTGAAAATCATAAATAATCCGCGTCATCAGTGTTCGATTTTCACTGGCCCGCAGATCGCGCTAATTTCCGCTGATCTTTTACTTTTTACTTTAGCCTTTAGCCTTTTAACTTTTTAAACGATCGGGAATAGCCCCGATGCATCAAAGGTGTCATTCGATTTGACTGAATTTTGAAGCCTGAGCAATGATGCTATTTCCTTCAGCCTGGATTCACTGTGCTGAAGAAACTGTTTCCACGATTCACAAAACAGGTATTTGCCCTCAGGGTCGCGGTACTTCAAACATCCACCGTAGCAAAAGGATTTCCATTGGCAATGACTGCATACTTCGGGCAGGCTCACCTTTTCGGTCGCAAAAGCATTGTGCTGTTCTCCGTTGAGCAGATCGAACAGACGGTGACTGTGGATGTTGCCAAGATGGGTGGAATCTCCCACCAGATAGTCGCATGAGAATACATCGCCGTTGTGCTCCACCACCAGATAGCTGCCGCATCCGGTACTGTACGTGCACTCCGGGATCGCCATTCCCAGATGTGCGTGCAGGGCATTTTCGATGAACCGGA
>CAZJZF010000329.1:0-3587 GCA_964550385.1 uncultured Lentimicrobiaceae bacterium
CTGAACGGAAGATGATCGGAGGTGAGTTCTACGAAATAGTCTTTTTGGTTCAGGGTTACTTTGGCAATGCAATGGTTAAAGTTGATATTCGGAAGAGGCATACTGTTTACCCCGTTGTTGCGGGTATTTACCAGAACCAGGTTGGCATTGATATTCTGCGCTTTGCACATGGCCACAAAAAGTGTCGATACGTCTTTGCAGTCGCCCTGTTTCTTGCTGATGGCTTTGGAAGCTTTTTGCGGGATGAGGGCGCTCTGGATAAAAGGTACAGAGCTGTAACGGATGTTTTTTTGGATGTAGGCATAAATCTCTTTTACCTTTTGCTCGTCGGTAAGTCCTGTTTTTCCTGCAAACAGCTCATCCACAACCTCTTTTACCTCAAAATCAACCTTGGCTTTGGCATGTGCCAGATCGGCATACCAGCGGGCAATGGTGTTCCAGTCGTCGAAAGAGGAGATGTACAGCATCGATCCCACATCGGACAAAACCGGCATATATTTCTCGTCCTTCACCGCTTTGCTGTCGGTTACTTTCCACTGATACAGCTTGTTACCCTCTTTCTCTGTGATGGTTGGGGTAACCTCGGTGTTGTAAATTTTGTGGTTGAAGGATTTGTTTTTGGGAACCATCAGGGAATAGCAGGAATTGAGAACCGGAACAAAATAGGTAAAGTAGTGATTGTCCCAGAAATGGCCCGAGAGCATTCCACTGTAGTAATCGCGTACTTTCCAGGTAATATGTATGGCATCACCGGCTTCCAGGTTGGGGAATGCGAGGTAAGCACCGGAACGTTGGGCTTCGATCTTGCTTCCGTTCTTTTTGAGCACTTCCATTTTTTCGATGATGGCACTCTGATTCCTGTACACAGGAATTCGGTATTCCTTCCAGGTATCAATCCCCGAATTGTTGAATACTTTGGCAACAAGGATGTGCTTTTCCTGTGACCCGCCACCGGTGTATACTACTTTCTGTACCGCATCCAGCAGCACAATGCTGTTGTCTTCAGGATAGGTCGATGCTTCTGGTGATTTCTTATAGATTTCGTACACATCAAACTTCTCAAACGATTCAAAAATATCGGCACTGCCCTGGATATTCCTCAGCTTTTCACGGGCATCATAATCCTGGGGGTTGTAGTAGATGGCCATTTCAAGGTGCTCTTTTGCCTTCAGGTTCTCCTTCAGCTCTGCATAAGCTTCCCCTTTGGCGGCATGGTAACGGGCAATGTAAGGGGCAATTTTTATGCACTCATCGGCATATTCTATCGCCTTTTTGTAATCGCTGGTGCTGAAATAGATGTTGTAAAGCTGGTAGTAGCTGCCTACCCCGATAGGATTGTTTTCAATCATCAGCTCGTACAGTGCAATGACTTTCGACACCTGTCCCAGCTCAGAATAGATATCGACAAGATCGTCCATAGCCTCCTCATCATAATGCCCTTTCAGGTATTTTGTATAGAATTTTATGCTCCCTTTCACGTTTTTCTTTACCTGCGACTCAACTACCGACCGAAGGCTAACGAACTGGTATTCATCAGGATATTTTTCGTAGGCTTCCATTATCAGGGAGATGAGCGTTTCATATTCCTCCTTTTCATTGGCGAGCTCAATTTTTTTGGAATACACATCCACCGAACCCGGCTCCAGTTTGTCAATTTTTTCAATGATGCCCTCTGCTTCCTTATAATCTTCCCGCTCATTGGCTTCATCAAAAAGCACATTGAGAGCCAGCCTGAAATTCGGGTCTTTGGTCTTGATCTCTTCCAGGCATTTACTGGCTTCTGTTTCATTGTCATCCTGCGAATGTGCCCTCAGCAGCTGCAGGGTCAGGTAGCTGCAGTCGGGGAAGATGGCTCTGGCCGATTTCAGGTTCTTCTTCGCCTTATAGGTCATCTGGTTTACCAGGTACATCTGGTTCAGCAGAATGTAATTCACAAGGTCATCGGGGTTGTCGGCAATCTTTTTCAGAAAGTATTTCTCAGAAGACCAAGGTATTACCTTAGGATCGCAGGTATAGTTTTTTGGGTATTTCTGAAGTTTGGAGGAAAAGGTGAGCCCTTCGATGGATATCCCATCCTTGTCGGTAATACGGAGCATAAAATTCGATTCGTCGATCTCGCTGGCTCCGATCTGAATCAGGATCCGGTTGTACCCTTTCATCAGTCTGGCAGTAAAAATATAGGTGTCCAGTCCGTTGTTCCGTTCTTCCGGTTCGGTAAACATCAATTGGTCGTTGATCCACACCTTCAGGGAGCCTGAGGTGCCCACCCTGAACTGCACTTCCTGGTCTTTGGGGCTGTTGCAGAAGTTCTGTGCATAGATCACAGAGTTATCGCCCGAGAAGTAATACTCCAGATCCACCCAGTTGTTGTAATTGGCTCCTTTGATGGTGAACCAGTTTACATCAGCTCCCGACTTGTTTTTAAATACCCAGGAGGATTCCGGGTGTTCCAGAGCACCAAAATTCTTGTCGAATCCGCTCTCCGAGATGTTTTCGAATTCTCCCAGTACCTGCCAGTCCAGTATTGCCCCGGTTTTTGCGAAGCTCTCCTTCGACTCCTTAAACTTGTTTACCGAACGGTAATAATGCCCCAGATCCTGGAAGGCATATGCCCGCATTTTTCCATCGGGCGAAAGTGCGATTTCATTCAGAAATTTGAGTCCGTCTTCTGCCCTGCGGCTGTCGTACATATGCCACAGCGCTTCGATGTAGGGTTCCGGTTTCTGCGAAAGCTTGTAGAATTGCTGAAGGTTGTTGCTTACCATTTCATCTTTGTCAAGAGCCGACCCCACCATTACAAGTCCAAGGTGCGCCTCGGCCTTATCGGAGCCGTTCAGTGCTTTTTTAAAACTGGCCTCCGCCAGCTTAAACTCATTCTTTGCGAACTGCTCCCAGCCTTTTTTTACATTGGCATCCTGTGCCCATCCAAAAACCGGAAATATCAAAACCAAAAGAAACCCAAATAATCTTTTCATAACCTATTGATTACTAATTTCTAATTTCTAATTTCTAATTTCTAATTCTGTTTCACCCACACGTTCACAATCTCCCCCACATACATTCTGTGAAAATCTTTGTTTGGATAAATTTGTTTCGAAAGAGCGGGACTGATAAAGGCAGATTCCTGGATATCTCCTGCATAGAGTTTTTTGCATTCCAGGATAATACGAGCCTCCTTAAAAGCGACACTTCCATTCTCTGTGACAAAGGGGGTAAGTCCTGAGTTTTTGATTTTGTCGAAGTTGCGCCCTGAGACCGATCCCATTTTGCGCAGGATGTCGCGGTAAGCTTCGTCGTAAAAAGTTACCGTATAGTAGGGTTCCCGTTCGGTGAACTGGTAAGTGTAGCGTTGCGGGCGCACGAAGATAAAGCTCACCGGTTTCTCCCACAGCCAGCCCAGTCCGCCCCAGCTGGCGGTCATCATGTTGAAGCTGGTATCGCTGTTTCCGGCTGAAACCAGCATCCAGTCTTTGCCAATGAGTTTAATGGCATTCTCGTTGAGTGCCTCCCACGTAGTTTTTTTGAAGGTGCCTTCGTGTGGCACACCGGATTCAGTGTTGTGTATCATACCAGATAACAGAATAAAT
>CAZJZF010000330.1:0-3586 GCA_964550385.1 uncultured Lentimicrobiaceae bacterium
CTGAAATCGCAGAACAGGACAGATTTGTTGTTCCCTGATATCCCGGGGTTTTACACCCTTAAATGTGATCTGCACGTACACACCTGTTTTTCAGATGGATATGTATGGCCAACAGAACGCATTACCGAGGCCTGGATGGAAGGGCTGGACGCCATTGCCATCACCGACCATATCGAGTACAGGCCTCATGCCAGGCATATTTCCTCCGACCTGAATGCTTCATGGGAAATTGCCAGAAAGCAGGCAGAGAAGTACAACATCATCCTCATCCGGGGTGCGGAAATCACCCGCAACATGCCCCCGGGGCATTTCAATGCCATCTTTCTCTCAGATATACAACCCCTTGCGCAGGAGAGATTCATGGATGCCATTGAAGCAGCAGTAAAACAGGATGCCTTCATTTTCTGGAATCATCCCGGCTGGCGTCAGGGAGCGCCCGACACACCCTATTGGTATCCCATTCATAAAGAGCTGCTGCAGAAAGGGTATATGCATGGTATTGAAGTGGTGAACTGGGATTGGTATTACCCCGAAGCCTTTGGCTATGCGCTTGATTTCGGCCTTACCATGCTAGGAAACTCCGATATCCATGGACCATCTTCGGAGAGGAAGCTGGAAGATCCCACATGGCACCGCCCGGTAACGCTGGTGTTTGCATCCTCCCGCACCACCGAAGGAATCCGTGAGGCGCTGAACGCCGGGCGCACTGCAGTTTGGCAGAAATCGCAATTGTACGCCCGCGAAGAGTTTGCCTCCCCTCTGGTGGCCAATGCCTTACAGGTGGTCACAACTCTGGTTCCCATCGGAGAGAGTGGGAAAGGCTCTCTGATCCTTCGCAACAATTCCGACCTGGAATTGCGTCTTGTTCCCGAAAAGGGCGATGCTCCGTTTAAGATCAGGGAAGAAGTAGTAATACCACCCAGACGCACCATCGCAGTTGAAGTCACCGCAGGAAAAAATGCCACCGCCGGATTGGCCGGTGTTACGGTTCCCTGCTCTGTTTCCAATGTTTTTGTTGCCCCGGAGAGAAACCTGAAAATCGATCTGCAATTCAGGGTGTTCACCATCCAGGGGCTTTCCCTCACAGAAAAAAAGGGAAAGTACTTTGTTACCGTTGCTGAGCATCCGGATGTGGAAATTCACCTGACCACCGATGGGAAGGTTCCCCAAAAAAGTTCCGGAACGCTGAACGAACCGGTGCCGGAAGGAAAAAGTCGCTTGCTGATGAAAGCATGGCTGAATAATGTACCTCTCGAAAACCTATTCGAAAAGCCGCTGTGGGTGCACAAAGCAGCAGGCATAACCCCTGTGCTTGCGAATGCTCCTGAAGCGAAATACAATGCCGGCGGGGCAAACGCACTGTGCAACGGAGTGCTCGGAACCGACGACTTCCGCTGCGGCGACTGGCTGGGATTCTACAAAGACCTGGATGCCATGCTACAGTGGACGACTCCGGTCAAAGCCGATACCGTTGTGGTTCGTTGCCTCAGGGATGAGGATTCCTGGATCTTTCTCCCCAAAACCCTCAACGTGGAGGTTTCTGCCGATGGGATCCATTACGCCCCCGCCAAAATGGTGCGTAAAGATACCGAAGGAAAAGTCACCAGCTGGTACTTTAAAACCGGAACCAAAAGCATTAAAGCCATCCGGTTGAAAGTTCCTTCGCCGGGTCCCTGCCCCTCCGGCCATGCCGGCGAAGGAGAACCCTCGTGGTTGTTTGTGGATGAGATTGTGGTGTTCTGAACATAAGTCAGATAAACATATCCAAATCAACATATTATCGCATTTATCCCATGCAATGTCCCTACTGTAAAAACGAAATGATCATCCAGGAGCTTGATCAGGTTGAAATCGACCATTGTCATAGTTGCGGAGGTATCTGGCTTGATGCCGGTGAGCTGGAGCTGCTGCTCGGTGACCAGCCGAAAACCATTGACCTATTTCCGGTTACATCCCGCGAACAACATCATCGTTGTCCCGTTTGCAGGAAAAAGATGGAGAAGGTGCGGATATCGGATGTTGAAGCATCCCCGTTGCTCGATCGCTGCACAATTGGACACGGCATCTGGTTCGATGCAGGAGAACTTCATAAGGTTCTCGAAAACAGAGACTTCAACAACCCCTTGGCAAAATTGCTCATCGAGATGTTCAGGGGTTCCTGACCTAAAACCCCCACTTTTTGCCTTGTTTTTTGCGGTTCATCTCCACCCATCTCTGAAGATATACATCATACACCGCATAGTAGGAGTTTCCGTTTAAATCGAAATCATGCATCACCAGTTCATCGGAGATGAGTACACTAAGGGATCGCAGCACCGTGGCCGACGAACCCAGAGCGTTTTGGGATATAAAAGCACCTGCCGTGGGCTGATACACCTTTTTGCCTGCAGCAATGGCTTTCAGCAATTGCCACTGATGCTTTGTGAGAAGGTTCCGGATGGTAAAAAACACAATCTCCTGCTCTGCCAGTATGGAGCCCGCTACCTTACGCCATAGCTCTGATGTCGCCCTGTCGGTGGTGGCAGAGAAGACCCGGTTGCTCAGCTGCTGAATATAAAAAGTGTGGTGATTTGTCCAGTCAAGCATCTCTTCTACGATCTGAATATCTATGGATTTATTGTATTCCTGAAATTTTTTTCTGATGAATTTCGCGTAAACATCCCCATTCAGTTTTTCAAGTTTCAGAAAGTGGGTACTTCTGTAGAAGGGTCTGTCCGGAGCAGAAAAGAGTTCAGTCATCAGGTGCTGCTGACTCCCTGAGAATATGAAGAAAACATTTCGCAGCTGTTGCATTTTCGACCTTAACCATGCATCTGTGTTTGTTTCAGGATATTGTATGATTTGCTGAAACTCATCAATCGCAATAACGAATTTTTCGCCTAGTCCATCCAGCAGCATCAGTATCGATTCAATATCCTTTTGCGGATCCGCTGACTTCATATCGAAATATACCTGAGGCTGACCGGATAATCCATCATAACTGAAAACAGGTCGTAAAGAGGTAAGGAAGCCCCAAAACCTGCTGCCAGTTCTGCTCTTTTGAGGCACTGCCCTGGCGATGCCGGTGGCCAGCAGGTTTAAAAACTGCAACAGGTTTTCGGTTTCCTGTATGTCGATGTAGATCCCATGCCAGCCTTTGGGTAATTTGTGGAAAACATGATGAATTAATCCGGTTTTGCCAATACGCCGGTGTGCAATCAGTGTTGTAGAGTTGCCATTCACCAGGTTAGAGATCAACTGGGCGGTTTCTTCATCCCTGTCGCAGAAATACTGAGGCCCCAGATATTGATTGATCGGGAATGGATTGGCGTGTTTCATGGTTATATCTTTTCGGCAAAGATATATAACAAAATGTTAGTTACAAAATGTAAGTTACAAAATGCAAGTTACAAAATGTAAGTTACAAAATGTTACTTGGTTTAATAGCTGATTTTCAATATTTCGAATACCCTTTCTTCTCCGGGCACTTTCCAAATGGCTTTTTCACCGGTTTTTTTGTTGATAAGGGCCCGTGCCAGGGGGGAGATGAAAGATATTTTGCCTTTGGGTACGTCGGCTTCATCCACCCCCACGATCTGAACGGTTT
>CAZJZF010000331.1:0-3581 GCA_964550385.1 uncultured Lentimicrobiaceae bacterium
TCAGAAACTGACAGCCTGGCGTCGGGAGGGCGTATAGCTGTGGCAGGAGTTTTTATACAGGATGAGATGGAACTGATTCCTGAAAAGCTGATGGTACAGGCTGGGTTGCGCTGCGATGCTGCCCTGTTCAGCAGGGGGTTTCTGGCAGTTGTAAACCCAACCAGCGAGACCGGTTTTGCAGGTGATACACTTCAGCAGTTCGCTTCCGGAAAGTGGGGAGCGTTTTCGCCAAAACTGGGACTAAGGTATCGGTTCTCGAAAACATATAGTGTTTATGTATCTGCCGGACAGGGGTATTCGGCACCTAAGCTGAACGACCTGACTTCTTCGGGCAAGATCAGGCGGGGATTCAAGCTTGCAAATCCGGCTCTGGAGCCCGAATGGATCAGAACCCTTGAGGCAGGTGGCAATCTCTCACCTTTTGCCGGATTGCATCTTTGTCCTGCCGTATTTTACTCATTTGCCAGATCGCTGCAATATCAGGTATCCACCGGCGACTCGATGGAGGTTGCCGGTGAGCTGAAACCGGTATTGCAGGTACGAAATGTGGCAGGAATTGAAGTAGCGGGTGCCGAGATGCGCATCGAATGGTATCTGAGCAAAACCTGGTACATTTACGGAGCATACAGCTTCAGCCATTCGCTGCTGATGACTGCAGATGCTGAAGACACCCTTGTGCGAAAACTCGACGGGAAATTCATCAGTGAGGTACCGGCCCACCTCGGGTCTGCCGGGCTGATGTTCAGAATGCCGGTGTGGTTTGCCCGTATCGACTGGAGCTACACCGGGCAGCTTTGGTACGATGACGATAACACCATCCTAACCAATCCTTTTCATCAGGTGAACCTGAAAGCAGGATATCTGTTTCACAGAAACTGGTTGGTTAGTCTTACCATTCAGGATTTGTTCGATGATGTACATATCGATAAAAAGGGCTTATTGTCACCCGGAAGGTATGTAACTGCCGGAATAAGGTACCAGACTGCCCTTGCCCGCTGATTGGCGCTTTGTTGTTAACTTTGCAAAATTTTACGGAAGACTTTTATATGATACCATTTGAAGAGGCGCTTAGAATTATTGCGTCACAGCCGCTTTCGGGAGGAACTGAGGAAGTTGATTTTTCGGAAAGCCTGGGAAAGGTTTTGTCCGAAGGGGTATTTTCGGATATGGACATGCCCCCTTTCAACAAGTCGGCTATGGACGGATATGCCTGCCGGAGGGAAGATGTACATTTGCCCCTGAAAGTGATAGAAGAGATACCGGCTGGCAAAATGCCGGAAGTAACCCTGATACCTGGCACCTGCAGCCGTATTTTTACCGGAGCACCCTTACCGGAAGGGGCTGATTGTGTGCTGATGGACGAAGAGGTGAAGCTGGATGAAGAGGGGAAGGTAGTGTTTCAGAAACAGGATGCCAAATCCAACATCTGTTACCGGGGTGAGGATGTGAAGGCCGGAGACATGCTGATTGCACCCGGGACTCTGATCCGCCCGGAACACATTGCTATCATGGCCTCTGCCGGAGCGGTGCGAATAACCACCGCCCTGCTGCCCCAGATCGGGGTCTTTTCCACCGGCAACGAGCTGACTGAGCCTTCCGAAAAGCCGGCTGGTTCGCAGATCCGCAACAGCAACAGCTATCAGGTAGTAGCGCAGTTGAGGCAGGCAGGATTTCCTGCGGAGTATCTTGGCATTATCCCCGACAAGGCCGAAGCTACCGAGTATGCCGTAAGGGGTGCCCTGGTGTACAAGGATGTGGTGGTACTCACCGGAGGTGTTTCGATGGGAGATTACGATTTTGTGCCCGAGGTGATGAGCCGTTGCGGGGTGGAGATTCTGTTTCACCATCTGGCGGTGCAGCCCGGCAAACCAAGCCTGTTTGGAAAAACCCGCAACAACCGGTATGTATTCGGACTCCCGGGCAACCCGGTTTCCTCATTCATACAAACCGAGTTGTTGGTTAAACTGCTTTGCTACAGGATTCAGGGACACACCCCTGAAATCCCTGTGATGATGCTGCCGATGGGGGTGCCTTACCGCAGAAAGAGGGCAACCCGGAAGTCGTTTGTACCCGTCCGGATCGAGGGATCTAAAGTATTTCCCGTAGAGTACCACGGATCGGCCCATATTCAGGCACTTAACGGAGTGCACGGCATCATTGCGCTGGATCCAGGACAGGAAATGATTACCGAAGGGGAGGCAGTGCATGTACGACTCTTTTAACCGGCCCATCAGCTACCTCAGGGTATCGGTTACCGACAGGTGCAACCTCCGGTGCCACTATTGCATGCCTGCCGGAGGGGTGGATCTGATGTCGCACCATGATATTCTCTCTTTCGAAGAGATTGCAGAGGTAGTGCATTATGGTGCCCGGCAGGGCATCACCAAGGTTCGGATCACCGGGGGTGAGCCGCTGGTACGGAAGAATATTACCGCCCTGGTGGAGATGCTCGCATCCATACCGGGTATCCACGACCTTGCCATGACCACCAACGGAACTCTGCTCGAAGGGATGGCTGAAGGGCTCAGGGCTGCAGGTTTAAGTCGCATCAACGTAAGTCTCGATACCCTGGATCCGGATCGTTATACTGAAATCACACGGGGAGGGGACCTGCAACCGGTACTTCGCGGAATCAGGGAGGCAATTAGGGTAGGACTGCTGCCTGTGAAAGTGAATTGCGTGATCAGGGAACACTCATGTGAGCCGGATGCACAGGCGGTGGCCGAATGGGGACAGAACGCCGGCGTAGAAGTACGGTACATCCACATGATGACCCTCCACCAGGGGAGTTTTTCGCAGGTTGAAGGTGGTGATGGGGGAAACTGCGCTTCATGCAACCGGTTACGACTTACCGCCAACGGCCTGCTGAAGCCCTGTTTGTTTCACGACAGCGGATTCAGTATCCGTGAATTGGGTATTGAACAGGCCTTTGCCGAAGCCCTGAAGCACAAACCGTCCTGTGGAAGCTTTAACCGTACAGGTACATTTTATAATATCGGAGGATGAACCATGAAGAAAACGCTTAGTCATACCGATGCTGATGGGAGAGCACGTATGGTGGATGTAGGCGGCAAGCCCGAATCGGACCGTGTGGCAGTTGCCGAAGGCTTTATCCGGCTCAGCAGCGATACCATTGCCCTGGTGCACGAAAATGCTGTGAAGAAGGGTGATGTGCTGACGCTGGCCGAGGTAGCCGGCACCATGGCCGCCAAGCAAACCTCTACCCTGATACCCCTTTGCCATCCTTTGCTGCTGAACAAAGTGCAGGTTGTCGCACATCTCGAAAAGGAAGGGGTGCGGGTGGATGCCACGGTGAGGTGCTCCGGTAAAACCGGTGTGGAGATGGAGGCCCTTACCGCTGTAAGTGTGGCCCTCCTTACCATATACGACATGTGCAAGGCCGTTGATAAGGGAATGGTGATATCGGATATCAGGCTTCTGGAGAAAACCAAACAGGAAAGGAAATAAGCAAAATGAGAGTGCTTTCGGTAAACATTTCAGAGGCAAAGGGAACCGTAAAAACCCCTGTGGAATCAATCATGCTCGATGCCACCGGTGTTGCCGGTGATGCCCATGCAGGC